>NZ_CP154796.1:6900000-7016307 GCF_039566955.1 Micromonospora sp. DSM 45708
ACCGAGGCGGTCGGGTCGTGCGCCCAGCAGCCGCCGATCTCGCCCCGGGAGTGCACCATCAGCTTGAGCTGCGACTCGGCGCAGGGCAGGTCGCGTTGCACCAGATCGTCGAAGTGCCCGCGCAGGTAACGCAGCTCCGAGTAGCGCGGCAACCACCGGCGGTCGGCCCGGGCCATCGCCTCCAACCCGGCCAGCGCCGCGTCGAGCCGGTCGCCGGCCACGTCGGTCTGCCCGGTGACCGCGTCGGTGCGGAACAGGAACGTCCGGTCGGTGACCAGGTTGAGATAGAGCGTCACGCCCAGCTCCTGGGCCAGCGCCGCGATGCCGGGCAGACTGTCCACGTTGTCCCGCATGACGGTGAAGTTCATCCGCACCTTCAGGCCGAGCCGGTCGCGCTCCGCGATCAGGTGCCGCAGGTGCCGGGTGGTCGTCTCGAACGCGCCGAGCCGGCCCCGGATCCGGTCGTGCACCAGCGCCGTCGGGCCGTCGACCGAGACGTTGAAGCTGCGTACGCCCGCGGCGAGCACCTCCGCCAGGACGGGCGGGGTGAGCCGGATGCCGTTGGTGTTCAGGTGCAGGTGGCGTACGCCCACCTCGTGCGCGTACGCCATCAGGGCCAGCGCGTCCGGCCGGATCAACGGCTCACCGCCGGTGAAGTTCACCTTGTGGATGCGCATCGCGACGAGCTGACGCAGGACGTCCCGCCACTCCTCGGTGGACAGCTCACCCCTGGTGTTGGTGGTCCAGCAGCCGCAGCTCGTGCAGCGCAGGTTGCAGTTGTCGGTGAGGAACAGCTCGGCGACCAGTGGCCGGACGTGCAGCCGGGGCGCGACCCGCTCCTTCACGGCGAGCCGACCGAAGAACCAGGCCAGCCGTGCGGTGTCGGTGACGCTCACGGGCACCTCCGGGCGGTGTGGGTGACGCTCACGGACGCCGCCGGGCGGCGACGAAGAGGTTGGCCGCGCGGAACAGCCGGCCGTCGAGGTGGATGCCGCGCTCCAGCAGGCGGCGTACCGGGCCGCCGGTGAGCAGCGCCGGGATCTGCAACCACCGCCAGAACAGGTTGGCGCCGGTCACCGTGGTCGGCGTGAAGCCCGCCGCGCGCAGCAGGTCGAGCAGGTCGGCGGTGCGGTAGTTGGTGTGCCGGTCCCGGCCGACCGACATGTCCCCGCGCAGGTCGTCGGAGAGGTCGGCGAACCGGCTGTGCCACACCCGCGACCCGAAGCGCCACGAGTAGATCCAACGGTGCAGCCGGGGGAAGTCGAACTTCGCGTTGTCGGGGTCGAGGAAGCTGAAGACGTGCCGGCGCGGCACGGTGAGCACCAGCAGCCCACCGGGGGCGAGCACCCGGTGCGTCTCGGCGAGCAGCGCGGCCTCGTCGGGCACGTGCTCCAGCACGTCGAGCAGGCTGACCGAGTCGAAGCGGCCGTCGGCGAACGGCAGCGGTCGACCGACCCGCAGCCGGTGCAGCGGCAGGTCGGGGTGACGGGCGGCCAGGCCGGCCAGGTAGCCCGGGTGCGGGTCGGCGCCCTCGCAGGTCACGGTGCCGTGCTCGTGCAGCACGGCGAGGAAGTCCCCGGGGCCGCAGCCCAGGTCGAGGTGCCGGCCGGTGCGGCCGGCCAGCGCCGACCAGGCGAACGCGTAGCGCCGCAGGGGATGGGCGGCGAAGGGCTGCCGGCGGGTCGCCGCGTCGGCCCGGCTCACCGGACCAGCCGGGCGCAGAGCGCGTCCAACGTGGCGACCAGCCGAGCGCTGTCGACCGCGCCGGGCAGTGGCCGCTCGGCCAGCAACCGCCGTTGCCGCTCGGGGTGTGCGGCCACCACGGCCGGCAGGTCGGCGGTGTCCCACACCGCGATCACCCGGCCCGAACGCTCCTCGTCCCGCAGGTAGGCGACCTGGTGGTCGTTGCCCATCTCGCCCCGCGCGGCCTCCCGGGCCACCGCGACCGGCACCCGGCCGAGCCGCTGGACCAGGCGGACGGTGTTCCCCGCGTGGGTGATCACCACGTCGGCGGCGGCCAGCCGCTCCCGCAGGTCGTCCAGGGGCAGGAACGCCTCGTGCGGGCACGGCGGCGTCACGGTCGAGGTGCCGGTCTGGACGAACACCTCGTGCGCGGCGCACAGCGGCGCGACGCCGTGGATCAGGCGGTCGAACGGCCACGGACCCATGCCGACGGTGACCAGGACGCGGGCCATGGTCAGTAGAGCTCCCCGATGAGCACCGCGCGGGGGCGGGACGCCAGCAGGGCGGGTCGCTGCACCAGCACCGCGGCGGCGAGCCGGGAGCAGAGCCGGGCGGCGGCCCCGGCGGGCCCGGTCATGTTGAACGTCTCCAGCCACAGCGACGGCACCCGGAGCAGGCGGGCGGCGAGGAACACGCCGACGGCCACCCCGGTGCCGGCCGACACCACCACGTCGGGTCGCTCACGGCGCAGCAGCCGCAGCGCCCGCCAGGTCGCCGGCAGCACCCGCAGCCGGCTGCGGGTCGACAACTCGGGCTGCCAGTGCACCCGCTGCCCGACCAACGCCACCTCGGTGTCGGGGGCCCGGACCGCCACCCAGACCGGATCGTGCCGTTCCCACCAGGGGCGGAGCGCGAGCAGATCCAGCAGGACGCCGCCGCTGCTGGAGACGAGGAGCACCCGGTACCGCCGTCCCATCACGCCACGCTATCTCAGAGTCGCGGATCAGGACGGCCCCCGTCCAGCGTGGACGGCGGGTACCCGTCAGCGACCGTCCCGGGGACCGAAGGCGGTGAGCGCGTCCAGGTCGGAGTATCCGCCGCGCAGGTACTCGTCGGCCCACTGCGCCGCCTCCGGGAAGCCGGACCCGGCGACCACCTCGGCGCGGGCGGCGTCCACGTCGAACCGGGTGCGGCGCAGCTCCACCCCGGGACCGAGCAGCGCCCACCAGGCGCCCGCGCCCCCGTACGGCATGCCGACACTGCCCGGGTTGACCACCAGGCGACGGTCGACCAACCGGGTGTACGGCATGTGGGTGTGCCCGCAGACCACGGTGCCGACCTCGGCCGGCAGGCCGGCGAAGACCTCGGCCCAGCGTTCCGGCCGCGAGTCGACGAGCACGACCTCCTCGTCGTCGCGGGGCGTGGCGTGGCAGAACAGCACGTCGCCGAGCCCGGCCACCGGCAGCGTGAGGTGCGGCGGCAGCGCGGCCAGCCGGGCCACCTGGTCGTCCCGGAGCTGCGCGGCGGCCCAGTTGGCGACCTCGAACTCCGACGGCTTCCCGGCCCGCGCCTCGACCAGCTCCCGCTCGCCGTTCCCGCCCACCCAGCGGGCGCGGTCGCCGAGCGCGGCGAGCCGGTCCAGCACCTCCACCGGCTGCGGGCCGGACGCGATGTCACCGGTGAGCACGATCAGCTCGGCGGCGGCCACGTCCGGCTCGGCCAGGACGGCCTCCAGCGCCGGCAGCACACCGTGGATGTCGGAGAGTACGGCGACCCGATCGATCATCGCCCCAGCCTGGACGCCGGCCGCCGGGGCGTCCAGGAATTCTGCGCTGGGCAGAGACGACCCCGGGGCCGCGCGCCACGCCGGAGACGGCGCCGGCCCGGACCGCGCGAGGCGGGCCGGGCCGGGGAGCCGGTGCGGAGGTCAGACCCGCGCGCGGCGGGCCAGGCGCTCCGGGTCGAGGATGATGATGCTCTTGCCGTCCAGTCGCAGCCAGCCGCGCGAGGCGAAGTCGGCCAGGGCCTTGTTGACGGTCTCCCGGGAGGCGCCGACGAGCTGGGCGATCTCCTCCTGGGTGAGGTCGTGGGTGACCCGCAGCACGCCGCCGTCCCGGGTGCCGAACCGGCCGGCCATCTGGAGCAGGTTCTTGGCGACCCGGCCGGGCACGTCGGTGAAGATCAGGTCGGCGAGCGAGTCGTTGGTCCGGCGCAGCCGGCGGGCCAGCACCCGCAGCAACTGCTCGGCGATCTCGGGCCGGTTGTTCAGCCACGGACGCAGGGCCTGCTTGCGGAGTCGGACCAGCCGGGTGTCGGTGACCGCCGTGGCGGTCGCCGTCCGCGGGCCGGGGTCGAACAGCGACAACTCGCCGACCATGTCCGACGGGCCCATCACGGCGATCAGGTTCTGCCGGCCGTCCGCCGCGCGGCGACCCACCTTGATCTTGCCGGACAGGAGGATGTAGAGACTGTCACCGGGCTCGCCCTCGTTGAAGACGACCTCGCCCTTGCGGACCTCGATCGTCTCCATCTCCTTGGCGAGCGCCTCGGCAGCCTCCGGGTCGACACCCTGGAAGATCCCGCTGCGGGCCAGTACCTCGTCCATGCGCACCTCCGCCTGCGCGTGCCGTCCGTCGGCCCGGGTCCGCCGTCCGCTGATCCCTCGCGCGCCGCCAGTCTAGGCGCACATGAGCAGGAATCGGAGGTGCACCCCTGGATCCCGCCCACCGGCGCCGGCCGACGCCACCGGTCCCCACCTGTGATCGTAGGGTGACGGACGTGCTGTGCGAGCCGATCCTGACCAGCCGGTCCGAAGCCGGGTGGGACATCCCGCTGCTGGTGTGGCGGGCCGAGGCGCCGCTGCTGGCGGTCGGTTCCGCCCCGCTGGGCGGGGGGATCGGCGTCCGCCGGTGGGTGGTCAACGCGACCGTGCCGATGACGTACGACCGGGACGACCCGGCCGCCCACCTGACCGAGCTGGCCCGCGACCTGGACCTGAGCGGGCCCGGGGTCGGGCTGCTCACCGGCGTGGACGTGACCGAGGTGGTGCACCGGAGCGACGGCGGCGTGCGGGTCTGGGCGACGGTCGGCCTGGGCACCCCGGTCTGGGCCGCCGCGCCCGCCGCGCCGGCGGTGCCCGCGCCGGCCCACCCGGTCGGCACCGTCAACATCGTGGTGCACGTGCCGGTCCGGCTCGGGGACGCCGCCCTGGTCAACGCGGTGGCCACCGCCACCGAGGCGAAGGCGCAGGCGATCTGGGAGCTGGGGCTGGCGGCCACCGGCACCGCCACCGACGCGGTCACCGTGCTCTGCCCGGCCGACGGCGACCCGGCCCCGTACGGCGGCCCGCGCTCGACCTGGGGCGCCCGGCTGGCCCGGGCCGTGCACGCCGCCGTGGGCGACGGCGGCGCCGGCACGGTCGTGCCCTGGTCCGACCGGCGGGCGGGCTGACGTGCGCCGTCAGGTATTCCGACCATTCGGCCCTCGTGGCGACGTCCCCGGGGCGGTAGCGTCGCCGACGATGTACGCTTCCGCCCGCTCTGTGCCCCGTCCCCGCCGCACCGCCGGCCCCGGCCCGCGCCTCGCCGGCCCCGGCCCGCACCTCGCCGGTCCCGTACCGCGCCGTGCCGTCCCCGGCCCGCGCCTCGCCGCGCTGGCCGCGCTCTTCGCGGTCCTGCTCGTCGCCGGCTGCTCGGACTCCGGCGGCGGCGACGGCCCGCTCTGGCAGACCGGGCAGGGCGGCGGCTCGACCGGGTCGGCCGGGCCCGCGTCCGGCGACCAGCCGGCCGCGTCCGGCGAATCGACCGAGCCGTCGATCTCGCTGACCGCGACCGGTGACGTGATCATGGGGAACGCGCCGAACCGGCTGCCGCCCAACGGCGGCAAGGGCTTCTTCGACGACGTGAAGTCCGCGCTCAAGGGTGACCTGGTGATGGGCAACCTGGAGGAGCCGCTCACCGACGACACCGGCGCCGGCAAGTGCGGCCCGAACCCGCAGAACTGCTACCAGTTCCGGGCGCCGCCCGGCTACGCCGCGCACCTGCGCTCGGCCGGGTTCCAGCTACTCAACCAGGCCAACAACCACGGCAACGACTACGGCCAGCAGGGCTACGAGAACACCCAGTCGGCGCTGGAGGCGCACGGCCTCAAGCACACCGGTGCGCCCGGCGAGATCACCGTGGTCGACGTCAAGGGCGTCAAGGTGGCAGTGGTCGGCTTCTCGTCGTACCCCTGGTCGAACAGCCTGATCGACCTGAACGCCGCCAAGCAGGTCATCGAGATGGCCAAGGGGATGGCCACGCTCGTGGTGGTGCAGGTGCACATGGGCGCCGAGGGCGCGGACAAGACCCGGGTCAAGCCCGGCACCGAGATGTACGTCGGGGAGAACCGGGGCGACCCGATGCGCTTCGCCCGTACCGTGATCGACGCCGGCGCGGACCTGGTGATCGGGCACGGCCCGCACGTGCTGCGGGGCCTGGAGTTCTACCAGGGCAAGCTGATCGCCTACAGCCTGGGCAACTTCGCCGGCGGCGGGAAGTCGTTGCAGAGCGCCGGCCGGCTCGGCTGGGGCGGCGTGCTCAAGGTGTCGCTCACCGCCGAGGGCCGGTTCGTCGGCGGCACGTTCACCTCGACCGTGATGAACGGCGTCGGCCGGCCCTCCGTCGACCGGCAGGACCGCGGCCTCGGGCTGGTGCGCGAGGTGACCCGGGCGGACTTCCCGGACACCGGCGCGAAGCTCGACGCGAGCGGGAAGATCAGCGCCCCGGCAGGTGGCTGAGCGCACGCCGGCCGCGTCGACCCACCGGGGCGTCGGCCCCGCGACGTAGGCTGGCCGGCGTGACCACGCGCTCCCCCGAGACCGACCTCGGCCGTACGCGTCGGGCCCGCCGCATCGGGCGGGTGCTGACCGAGACCCACCCCGACGCGCACTGTGAACTCGACCACGGCAACGCGCTGGAGCTGGCGGTCGCCACGATCCTGTCCGCCCAGTGCACCGACAAGAAGGTCAACGAGGTCACGCCGAAGCTGTTCGCCCGCTACCGCACCGCCGCCGACTACGCCGGCGCGGACCGCGTCGAGCTGGAGGAGCTGATCCGGCCCACCGGTTTCTACCGCAACAAGACCAGCTCGCTGATCAACCTGGGCCGCGCGCTCTGCGAACGGTACGACGGCGAGGTGCCCGGCCGACTCGCCGACCTGGTCACCCTGCCGGGGATCGGGCGCAAGACCGCGAACGTGATCCTCGGCAACGCGTTCGACGTTCCGGGCATCACCGTCGACACCCACTTCCAGCGGCTGGTGCAGCGGTGGCAGCTCACCACCGAGACCGATCCGGTGAAGATCGAGCACGTGATCGGCTTGCGCTACCCCAAGCGTGACTGGACCATGCTGTCGCACCGGATCATCTTCCACGGCCGCCGGGTCTGCCACGCCCGCAAGCCGGCCTGCGGCGCGTGCACGCTGGCGAAGCTCTGCCCCGCGTACGGCACCGGGCCGACCGAGCCGGCCGCCGCGGCCAAGCTGCTGAAGGGCCCCCGCGCGCGGGACCTCGCGGCGGCCGTCGGCCTCGACCCCGACCTGGTGCCGCCGCAGGCGACCGTGGCGGACGTGCCGTGACCCGCCGGCTCGCGTACCTGCTCGTCCCGCTGCTGCTGGCGGCGGCGGGCTGCACCGCCACCGCCGAGGAGCCGGCCGGCCCGGCGTCGGCCACCCGCGCGGAACGCCCCTCGCCGTTCGCCGACTGCGCCCCGCTGACCGTGGCGCCGGCCTCGGCCGCGCCGTCGCCGGCCGGCAGGCCCGGTGATCCACTGCCCGACCTGGCGCTCAACTGCTTCACCGGCGGCGCGCCGGTGAAGCTCCGCGACGTGAAGGGCCCCGCCGTGATCAACGTGTGGGCGTCCTGGTGCCCGCCCTGCCGCAAGGAGCTGCCCGCGTTCCAGCGGCTCAGTGACCGCGCCGACGGCCGGTTCCAGGTGATCGGCGTGAACAGCCGGGACAGCCGCGGCGGCGCGCAGTCTCTCGGCGAGGACTTCGGCATCGACTTCCCGATGCTGCTCGACCAGGGCGACGCGTTCGAGCGCGCGCTCGAACGCAGCGCGTTCCCGCTGACCGTCCTGGTCGACTCCGACGGCCGGATCCGGCACGTCGACGGCACCGGCGCGCTCGACGACGCCCGCCTCGCCGCGCTCGTCCGGACGCATCTCGGGGTGCGGGTGTGACCCGGACGCCGCCCGGCTGGCTCGACCCGCTGCTGGGTCGGCTCGGCAGCGCCCGGGCCGAGGACTTCACCCGGCTCACCACGCCGGAGACCGGCGGCCGGGAGAGCGCCGTGCTGGTGCTGCTCGGCGAGGAGCCCGGTGCCGGGCCGGACATGCTCGTCCTCCAGCGCGCCGCGACGCTGCGCAACCACGCCGGGCAACCGGCCTTCCCCGGCGGCGCGGCCGACCCGGAGGACGCCGACGCCCGCGCCACCGCGCTGCGCGAGGCGAACGAGGAGGTCGGCCTCGACCCGGGCAGCGTCACCGTGCTGGCCGAACTGCCCCGGCTGTGGATCCCGGTCAGCGACTTCGTGGTGACCCCGGTGCTCGCCTGGTGGCACGACCCGCACCCGGTCCACCCACGCGAGCCGGCCGAGGTCGCGCACGTCGCCCGGCTGCCGGTCGCCGAGCTTGTCGACCCGGACAACCGCATGCGGGTACGCCATCCCAGCGGCTGGATCGGCCCCGCGTTCTCCGTCCGCGGCATGCTGGTCTGGGGCTTCACCGCCGGCGTGATCGACACGCTGTTGGAACTGGGCGGCTGGGCCCGGCCCTGGCCGAGCTCGCGGGTGTGGGAGCTGCCGCCGGTCGGTGCCGCCCCCGCCCCCTCGGCCGGCACCGACGCCGCCGACGAGAGTCCGGTGCGCTGATCACCCGCACGGACCCTCAGGTCACGTTCAGCGAGCGCTGAGCCGGCCACGGGCCCGGTGCCCGTACCCTTGGGGCGTGTCCGCCGTGGATCTCGTCCTGCTCCTGCTCATGCTCGTGTTCGCGATCAGCGGATACCGCCAGGGCTTCGTCATCGGCGCGCTGTCGTTCTCGGGTTTCTTCCTGGGCGCGTTGCTCGGCCTCCAGATCGGCCCGCTGGTCGCCCGGCAGTTCGCGTCCAGCGGCACCCGGGTGTTGATCTCCCTGGTGGCGATCTTCGGGCTCGCCGTGCTGGGGCAGGCGCTGGCCGGCTGGCTCGGCTCCAACCTGCGCGCGGCCATCACCGGGCCGGCCGGCAAGAAGGTCGACGACGTCGGCGGCGCATTCATCTCGGTCATCGCGGTCATGCTGGTGGCCTGGCTGGTCGCGGTGCCGCTGGGTTCCTCCTCGGTGCCCTGGCTGGCCGCTTCGGTCAAGGACAGCGCATTGCTCACCGTGGTGGACCGGGTGCTGCCCGACCGGGCCCAGGAACTCTCCACCGCCCTGCGGGACACCGTCGACACCAACGGCTTCCCCGACGTGTTCAACGGCCTGGGCAGCACCAACGCGCGGCAGGTCTCGCCGCCCGACCCGGCGCTGGCCAACTCCCAGGTGGTGCAGAACAGCAAGCGGTCAGTGGTGAAGGTGCTCGGCTCCGCGCCGAGCTGCTCCCGCCGGATCGAGGGCTCCGGCTTCGTCTACGCCGACGACCGGGTGATGACCAACGCGCACGTGGTGGCCGGCACCCGCTCGGTGGCGGTGGAACTGCGCGGCGAACGCTACGACGGCGAGGTGGTGGTCTACGACCCGGAACGCGACCTGGCCGTGCTCTACGTGCCCGGGCTGCCCGGGCCGTCGCTGCGCTTCGCCGCCGGGGCAGCCGCCAGCGGCGCGGACGCGATCGTGCTCGGCTTCCCCCTCGACGGCCCGTACGACGCCCGGCCGGCCCGGGTGCGGGACGTCGACCGGATCACCGGGCCGGACATCTACTCCTCCGGGGACGTGACGCGGGAGATCTACACCATCCGGGCGCTGGTGCGCAGCGGCAACTCCGGCGGCCCGCTGGTCTCCTCGAACGGGCTGGTGCTCGGCGTGATCTTCGCGGCGGCGGCGGACGACCCGAACACCGGCTTCGCGGTGACCGCGGCGGAGGCACGGTCGGTGGCGCTGACCGGCGCGGAGCGTACCCGGGGAGTCGCCACCGGCGACTGCACCTGAACCCGCCACCGGCGGCCGGTGCCCGAGCCGGCCGGCGCGGTGGTCAGCCGCCCGCCGGGGCCCCGGCCGGCGTCACGTCGTCGCCCGGCCGGCTCAGCGACAGTTTCGCGCGCCCCCAGGTGAGCGTGCGGTCGAGCACCGCCCGCGCCATGATCGCCACACAGGTGCCGCCGTTGAGGAACGAGGCCACCACGTCGCTGGGATGGTGCATGCCCCGGTACATCCGGGTGAGCGCCACGCCGACCGGCACCAGCACCAACAGCGTCCACCAGGTGACCTTGGCCGGGGTGCTGCGCGCCCGCAACGCCAGCAGCACCGCGAGACCGACGTAGAGCGCGGTCGCCGCCGAGGTGTGCCCGGAGGGGAAGCTGGACGTCGGCGGGGAGGCGTCCATGTGCTCCACGGTCGGCCGGTTCCGGTCGATGACCATGGTGGTGAACAGGAAGATCAGCGCCTGCGCGCTGACCGCCGCGCACAGGAAGATCGGCTCCCGCCAGCGGTGCAGCACCAGGCGCAGCACCAGCGCGGCCAACACCGTCACCACGACGATCACCTGGGTGCTGGCCAGCGTGCTGAAGACCAGCGACACGTCGTTCCAGCCGGGCGTGCGGTCACCGGCGAACTCGCGGTTCACCGCGTCCTCCACGGTGAACGGCCAGGTGTGCGTGAGCACCCGGGTGATCAGCAGGCCCAACCCCACCATCACCGCGAAGAGCAGGGCCACCGGCAGCAGGACGCGCCGGGCGATCTGGACCGCGACATCGGACATGAGCCGCCCTTTACCCCGGCGGACGTCCGGTTACGCCCGTCGATCCTCGGTGACCTCCGGCTCGACCCCCTCACGCAGCGGGTGGGCCGGCCGCCGGCCGGACCCGGTGCGCCAGGTGGCGAACCCGGCCGCGGTGGCGGCGACCGTGGCCACCCCCAGCACCCAGCCGCCCACCACGTCACTGGTCCAGTGCACGCCCAGCGCGATCCGGCTCAACCCGGTCACCACCGTGAGCAGCGTCGCCGCCGTCCAGAGCGCGATCCGGCCGGCCCGGTGGTCCCTGGCGAACGGCAGGAAGACCAGCAGCAGCACCCCGGCGGCCAACGCCGCGTTCAGCGCGTGACCGGACGGGAACGAGTAGCCGGCGGCCCGGGCCACCGGTTCGAGCAGGTCCGGCCGGTGCCGGCCGACCAGCAGCTTGAGCAGCGCGCCCAGCAGCCCGCCGACAAGCATCGTGGTGACCACCCAGACCGCCAGCCGCGGCGCCCCGCGCCGCAACAGCCAGACCACCGTCACCGCGGCGGCCACCCGCAGCGGGCCCGGCCCGAACGCGTGCGTCCACACCGTCATCACCCGGACCCAGAGCGGATGGTGCACCGCGTACCCGTGGAACGCGTCGGTGACCGAGGCGTCCAGCCGGAGCAGCGGCGGCCAGGCACCCAGCACCAGCAGCGCGAGCAGCGCGAACGGCACCAGCACCAGGACCGCCGCCACGGCGGCCAGGGTGAGCCGCAGACCCAGCGAGTGGTCGGGGTCGAGGCGGCGACTCCGCCACGACCGGTCACGCGTGGACGTCTGGCCGGTGCTGTTCATGCGCCGTTCACTACCCAGGGAAGGGCGTGGTCAGACCCGCCGGTCAGCGCCGGGCCCGCCGGAACCGGCGCACCATCAGCGCGGTGCCGGTGACCAGGGCGACGAGCAGGGCCAGCCCGGTCCAGAGCCGTCCCGGCGTGGAGGTGTCGGCCTGGCCCACCGCGCGGGCCGACCAGCCGGCCGCCTGCGGGCGACCGAACGGGTCGCCGCCCTGCCCCGCCGCCGCGGCCCGGGTGCCCGGCCCCTCGCCCGGGGCGGGACCGAACCCCGCCACGCCGGGGGAGGCGTTGTCGTCGAGCGGGTTGCGCCCCACCGGGGCCACGTCGGCGGTCAGCGCGGCCACCGGGTCGACCATGCCGTAGCCGAACCGGTCGTCCCGGCCGGTCGGGCCGAGGTCCCGGGCGGTGCTGACCAGCCGGTTGACCACGTCCCCGGCCGGCATCCGCGGGTAGCGGGCCCGCACCAGGGCGGCCGTCGCGGCGACCAGCGGCGCGGCGAAGCTCGTCCCCTGCACCCGCCAGTAGCCGCCCCGGGAGCGGGCGCCGTAGAGCGCGGTGGCCGGGGCGCTGAGCGTGGTCTCGTGGCCGGTGATCGAACCGGACCAGAGGTTCTCGCTGTTGCGGTCCAGGCCGGTGACCGCCAGCACGCCCGGCTCGCGGGCCGGGTACCAGACCTTGGTGGTGGTCGAGGTGGCCAGGTTGCCGGTGCAGGCCACCACCACCACGTCCCGGGCGAACGCGTAGTCGAGCGCCGCGGCCAGCGCCGGGCTGTCGCCGCTGCCGCCCAGCGACAGGTTCACCACCCGGGCGCCGTTGTCGACCGCCCAGCGCACCGCCTTCGCGATGATCAACGCATCGTCGTACCGGTTCTCCGCGTCCAGCACCCGGACCGGCAGGATCCGGGCGTCCGGCGCCAGCCCCACCACGCCCCGGTCGTCGTCGGCCCGCCCGGCGATCAGCCCGGCCACCGTGGTGCCGTGCCCCACCGGGTCCGGCTCGTCCGTGCCGCCCGGCTCGACCAAATCCAGGCCCGGCAGCACCTGACCGGCCAGGTCGGGGTGGGAACCGTCCACCCCGGAGTCGATCACCGCGACCACCACGCCGCGCCCGGTCGACGTCCGCCAGGCGGTCTTCGCCCGCAGCTCCGTCAACTGCCACTGCTCGTCGCGGACCTGGTCGGCGCGGAACAGCCGGTCCGGCGCGGACCAGGACGGGGCCGCGACGGCGGCAGCCGGCGCGGCGTGCGCCGGCGGGACCAGCGGGCCGGCCGTGACGGCCAACGCCGCCGCGCCGGCCAGCAGCGCCCGCCCGGCGAGACGCCGGGACGGCACGCCGGGATGTCCCTGCCGAATCCTGGTCACATTCCCCAGCCATTCCGTCGCGTCAGACACATGCTGTTCGGAGATTACCGGTAGTCCCGGCCGTCCCGGGGCAACTCGGCGCGCCCGCCTCACCCGGGCGGAAGATGCGCCAACTGCACCAGACGCACGCCCTCACGCCGGGTGACCAGACGGGCCCGGCCCGGCGGCAACGGCCCGGCCTTCACCTGGCCCACGAGCGGCCCCTCCTCCGGGCCGCCGGACATCACCAGCCCGGCCGTGGACAGCTCCCGCAACCGCTGGATGATTGGCTCGTACGCGGTGCGGCCGGCACCGCCCGAGCGCCGCGCCAGCACCAGGTGCAGCCCGACGTCCCGGGCGTGCGGCAGGTGCTCCTCCAGCGCGCGCAGCGGGTTCGTCGGCCCGCCGGCCACCAGGTCGTAGTCGTCCACCAGCACGAACAGCTCCGGCCCGGTCCACCACGTCCGGGCGCGCAACTCCGCCGGGGTCACCTCCGGGCCGGGCTGCCGCCCCTGGAGGTAACCGGCCGCCGACTCGATCAGCTCGGTGGTGTGCGGCGCGGCCGTGCCGTACCCGATCAGGTGCGCCGTCTCGATGGCGCCCATCAGGCTGCGTCGGTAGTCGACCAGGATCACCCGGGCCTGCTCCGGGGTGAACCGGTGCACGATCGAGGTGGCCAGCGCGCGCAGGAACGAGGACTTGCCGCACTCGGCGTCGCCGAAGACCACGAAGTTCGGCTCGGTGGCGAAGTCCAGCACCACCGGGGCCAGATCCGCCTCGGCCACCCCCACCGGGAACGCCAGCCCGGTGGTCGCGGCCTGGTCCAGCTCGGCGTACGGCAGCACCGGCGGGAGCAGCCGCACCCGGGGCGCCACCGGGCCCGACCACCCGTCCACGACGGCCTTCACCAGGTCGGCGGTCCCGTCGCCCAGCGCGGCCACCCGGGGCTCCGCGGTGAGGAAGTGCAGCCCGCCGGCGGTGATCCCGCGCCCCGGCCGCTCCTCCGGCACGGTGGCCGCCAGTGCGCGCTTCACCACCACCGAGTCCGCCGGGTCGCCGAGACGCAGCTCCAGCCGGGAGCCGAACAGGTCACGGATCGCCGGCCGGAAGTCCGACCAGCGCAGCGCGCTCGCCACCACGTGCACCCCGTACGCCAGCCCCCGGGTGGCCAGCTCGGTGACCAGCGGTTCCAGGTCCTCGTACTCGCCGCGCAGCGTGTTCCAGCCGTCGACGAGCAGGAACACGTCCCCGAACGGGTCGGCGCCCGCCGCCGGAGTCGCGGCCCGCCGCCGACGCCACGCCGCCATCGACTCCACCCCGGACTCGGTGAAGCGCCGCTCCCGCTCGGCGAGCAGCCCGACGACCTCCCCGACGGTACGTCGCACGGCGGTGCCGTCGGTCCGCCCGCTCACGCCGCCGACGTGCGGCAGGTCCCGCAACGCGCCGAGCGTCCCGCCGCCGAAGTCGAGGCAGTAGACCTGCACCTCGGCCGGGGTGTGGGTGAGCGCCAGCGCGCAGACCAGCGTGCGCAGCACGGCGGACCGGCCGCTGCGGGTGGTGCCGACCACCGCGACGTGCCCGGCCGCGCCGTCCAACGCCAGCCAGAACAGGTCCCGTCGCTGCTCGAACGGCTTGTCCACCACCGCCACCGGCACCTGCAACGCGCCGTGCAGCTCGGGATTGGCCACGGTGAGCCCGCGGGCCGGGTCGACGCCGACCGGGCCGAGCAGCTCGTCGAGCGTGGGGGAGGCGTCCAGCGGTGGCAGCCACACCTGGTGGGCCGGTGGGCCCTGCCCGGCCAGCCGGTCGACCAGCAGGTCGAGCAGCGTCTCGCCGCTCTCCTCCTCGGCCGGGAGCGCGGCCGGTGTCGTCGGTTCGGGCACCGGCGCCAGGTGGGTGGAGAACGCGAGCACCCGAGCGGCGCCGGTGCCGGGCGTACCCGCCGGACCGTGGCGGCGGCGGACCGCGCCGGAGACGTACGCGGCCTTGAACCGGACCAGCGGTTCGGTGCCGGAACGCAGGTAACCGTGCCCCGGACTGCGGGGCAGCTCGTACGCGTCCGGCACGCCGAGCACCGTCCGGGACTCCAACGTGGAGAACGTCCGCAACCCGATCCGGTACGACAGGTGGGTGTCCAGCCCCCGCAGCCGCCCCTCCTCCAGCCGCTGGCTGGCCAGCAGCAGGTGCACGCCGAGCGACCGGCCCAGCCGGCCGATCTGCACGAACAGGTCGATGAAGTCGGGCTTGGCGGAGAGCAGCTCGGAGAACTCGTCGCAGATCAGCAGCAGCGACGGCAGCGGGGCGAGCGGGCTGCCGGCCGCGCGCGCCCGCTCGTAGTCGCGCACGCTCGCGAAGTTGCCGGCCCGGCGCAGCAGCTCCTGGCGGCGCATCAGCTCCCCGTTGATCGCGTCGACCATCCGGTCGACGAGCGGCAACGCGTCGGCCAGGTTGGTGATCACCGCGGCGGTGTGCGGCAGGCGCTCGAACGGCGCGAACGTGGCGCCGCCCTTGAAGTCGACCAGCACGACGTTGAGCTGCTCCGAGCTGTGCGTCGCGGCCAGGCCGAGCACCAGCGTGCGCAGCAGCTCCGACTTGCCGGAGCCGGTGGCGCCGATCAGCAGCCCGTGCGGGCCCATCCCGTCCAGCGCCGACTCCTTCAGGTCGAGGTCGATCGCCCCGCCGTCGGCGCCCACCCCGATCGGCACCCGCAGCCGGTCCCGGGCGGCGCGGGGCGCCCAGCCCTGCTCGGCGGTGAAGCCGTCCGGGTCGCCGAGACCGAGCAGCTCCGGCAGGCCCGGCTCGGCCCCGGGCGGCGCGTCCGGCCCGCGTACCGTGCCGGCCAGTCGCAGCGGCGCGAGCCGCCGGGCGACCGCCTCCGCGTCGGCCTCCGCCAGCGCGTCGGCGGCGCCCACCTCGGCCGCCCCCTCCGCCGAGTGCGAGTGCAGCCGGCCGTCGACCAGGTCGAGGAGCAGGGCGTACCGGTCGAGCAGCCGGGGTGGCGGGGTGTCCAGGTCGAGCACGGTGACCGCGTCGATGCCGCCGTCGCCGGCCAGGTCGGCGGCCCCGGTCAGGTCGCCGCCGTCGAGCACCACCACCACGTGCGGCCCGTCCGTGGCCGGGCCGTGCGGGCTGAACCGGGACCGGCTGCCGAGCACGTCGTCGAGGAGCCGTTCCAGGTCGGCGGCGGCGCTGGTGACCAGCCGCACCGGGCCGAGCGCGTCGGTGCGCGCCGGGTGGTGGGCGTGCGGCAGCCACTTCACCCACTCCCACCGGTCCCGGCGTTCCGGGCCGGCGCAGACCGCGATCAGCAGCTCGTCGGGGGCGTGGAAGACGGCGAGCTGGGTGAGCACCGCCCGGGCCAGCGCCCGGGCGGCCGGCGAGCCGGTGCCGCGTACCTCGCCGGCCGGGCCGCGCACGAAGACCCGGGCGAAGCTGCGCAGCGACAGCGCCACCGGCAGGTCCGGCACCACCGAGTACGCGTCCAGGAAGCGCCGCAGCGCCCCGGCGGTCATCGGCTCCAGCTCCTCCAGCGGGCGGGTGACCGGCGGGACCAGCGGGGTGGCCAGCGTCTGCGGCCCGACGCCGACCCGGACCACCGCGAAGTCCGGGTCGCCCGGCCGGCGCTCCCAGACCCGGTGGCTGTCGACGGTGGACCAGAGCCGCCCCGGCTCCGGATGGCGGTAGGCGAGCCCGGCGCGCTGGGCGCCGGCCGTGTCCCGGACCCGGCGACGCAGCGTGGCCAGGTGGCGCAGGTACTCCCGCCGCGCGGCCATCAGCTCGGACTTCTTCGGGCCGGCGCTGCCCCAGGTGGTCACCAGCATGGCCAGCGAGGAGAGCCCGAACATGCCGCCCACCACGTACGAGTAGGCGCCCCCGCCCCGGCCGAACATCATCGCCATGGCCACCGTCCCGCCGAGCATCGGCAGCACCATCAGCGCCTGCTGCCAGCGCCCGCCGGCTGCCACCGGGATCTCCGGCGGCGCCTCGACGGGCAGCTCGCCGGCCGGGATCTCCGGGGCCGGTCGGCGCGGCGGTCGCTTGATGACGACAGTGGACACGCGGCCTCCCATGGCTCTCGGTAACCCGAGCCTGGCTCATAGTAGGTAAAGTCCTCCCGTCCGTCAGCCCACGTTCCGGCTCGATGATGGAGATACGTCGATGACAAGCGGGCTCGCCCGGGTCACGATCAGCGCGCCCCGGCGACGGGTCGACGTGGCCCTGCCGGAGCAGGTTCCCCTGGCCGAGCTGCTGCCCGAGGTGCTCCGGCACGCCGGGGAGGGGCTCGCCGACGACGGCGAACGACACGGCGGCTGGGTGCTGCGACGCACCGACGGCGCGGTGCTGGCCACCGCCCAGGCGCTGCTGCCGCAGGGCGTCCGCGACGGTGAGGTGCTGCATCTCGTGCCGGCCCGCGCCGAATGGCCCGAGCTGGAGTACGACGACGTGATCGAGGCGATCGTGGACGGCGCCCGCCGCCGGGGTGCCGCCTGGTCGGCCGCGGCGACCCGGGCCGCCGCGCTGGCCGGCGCCGCCGTGCCGCTGGCGGTCGGGCTGGTCGCGGTGCTGTCCGCCGGTCCCGGCGGGCGCGGATGGGCGGTCGCCGCGGTGGTCACCCTGATCCTGGTGCTCGCCGCCACCGCGGCCTCCCGGGCCTACGGCGACGGCCCGGTCGGCGCCACGCTCGGCGGGTACGCGCTGCCCTGGGCGGCGGCGGCCGGCGCGCTCGCGGTCGGCTCGGGCGACCCGGTCGGCCCGATCCCCGGCCTGCGCTGGGTCGGCGCCCCCGAACTGCTCGTCGGCTCGGCGGCGGTGCTGCTGGTGGCGGTGCTCGGCCTGCTCGGCGTGGCGCACCGGTCCCGGGTCCCGGTGGCCGGCGTGACGGTCGGCGCGGCCGGCGCGGTGGCCGCGCTCGGCGCGTTGCTGCTCGACCCGGCCGGCACCGCGGCCGTGCTGCTCGCCGTCGGAGTCTTCGCGCTCGGCGGGCTGCCGCTGCTGGCCATCCGGGTCGGCAAGCTGCCGCTGCCGCCGCTCACCCTGCCCGCCCCCGCCGGCACCCGCGACCTGCCCGACCGGGGGCGGGTGCACGCGGCCGTGGCCCGCGCCGAGGAGGCGTTGACCGGGATGCTGCTGGGGCACGCGGTGCTGGCCGTGGGCGCCGCCGCGGTGCTCGTCGCCGCCGGTGGGACCGCCGGCCGGCTGCTGGTCGCCGTCGCCGCCGGGGTGCTGCTGCTGCGCTCCCGGCTCTTCGTGGCGGTGCGGCACCGGGTGCCGGCCGTCGCCGCCGGCCTGGCCGGGTACGCGCTGCTCGGCGTGGTGCTGGCGGAACGGGCCGGGCCGGAGGGCCGCCTCGCGCTGACCGTCGGCGGGCTGGCCCTGGCCCTGGCCGCGGTCACCGCCGGCGCCACGTACGCCCGCCGGCCGGTCTCGCCTTACCTCGGCCGGCTGGCCGACCTGACCGACACCGCGCTCGTGGTGGCCGTGGTGCCGGTGGCCTGCGCGGTGCTCGACCTCTACGACCGGGCCCGCGGCCTGCTCGCCTGAACGACGCGGGGCCCGGGTCGCCGATGCGACCCGGGCCCCGGAAGTCTCGCCGTCAGTGCAGCGTCTCGCCGCGCTCCGCGGCCTCCTTGGCCCGGCGGTACGAGTTGACGATCTCCGCCTCCGCCTCGACCCGGCCCACCCAGGTCGCGCCCTCGACCGACTTGCCCGGCTCCAGGTCCTTGTAGACCTCGAAGAAGTGCTGGATCTCCAGCCGGTCGAACTCGCCCAGGTGGTGGATGTCGCGCAGGTGCTCCTGGCGCGGGTCCTCGTAGGGCACGCAGAGGACCTTGTCGTCGCCACCCTTCTCGTCGGTCATCCGGAACATGCCGATGGTGCGGCAGCGGATCAGACAGCCCGGGAAGGTGGGTTCCGGCACCAGCACGAGCGCGTCCAGCGGGTCGCCGTCCTCGCCCAGGGTGCCCTCGATGAAGCCGTAGTCGGCGGGGTACTGCGTGGAGGTGAAGAGGGTGCGGTCCAGCCGGATCCGGCCGGTCGCGTGGTCCACCTCGTACTTGTTGCGGTGACCCTTGGGGATCTCAACCGTGACGTCGAAATCCATCTCCCACGCTCCCTCGTTTGCCCACGCTGGCTAACGGAACCACCGGCTCGCCGCCCGCACGGGGAACGCCCCCCGCCGGCTCCGGCCGCCGCATAGTGTTCGGACCGAAGTAGTGTCACCCAAGGTGATTTCGAGCGGGGGAGGAGGGGGCCGTGGGGAGGGAAGATTCACACTACCGCCCCGAGGGGGTTGACGGGCGGCGGTCCGTCGGATCCGGTTCCGGTCCGGCCGGTGCCACCGGCCGGGTGTCCGTGCCGGGTGCCAACCTCACCCACCGTGCGGCGCCGTCCACCGGCCCGGCCCGCCCCGACGACCGGGCGGCCGGCAACTGGCCGGCCCCGGTGCCGGTGAGCCCGCCGGTCCCGCCGGTCGGCACCGCGCCGCCCCCGCCGCTCCCGCCGCCCCCGGTCCCGCCGCGCCGCCGCGGCCGACTGGTCGCGGCGCTGGCCGGCGTGCTGGTGCTGGCCCTGGCGGTGGCCGGGCTGGCGGTGCTCCGCCCCGGCCCGGTGGCCGGCTGGCTGGGCAGCGGGGGCACCCCGTCCGGCGCGACCGCCGCGCCGCCCGAACCCGACCCGCCGGTGGTGCTGGCCGGGCCGGACGGCAACGCCCCGCTGCCCACCGCGGCCGGGCTCCGCGCCGCGCTGGACCCGCTGGTACGCGCCGCCGCACTCGGTGACCGGGTGAACGTCTCGGTGGCGGACGTGACCACCGGTCAGGCGCTCTACGGCAGGGGGGCGGACGCGCCGACCGTGCCCGCCTCGGTGACCAAGCTCGCCACCGGCGTCGCGGTGCTCGCCGCGCGCGGCCCCGCGTACCGCATCCCCACCCGTGCGGTGGCCGGCGCGAACCCGGGCGAGGTGGTCCTGGTCGGCGGCGGTGACCCCACCCTCGCGGTGGACCGGAAGAACGCGTTCTACCCGGGCGCGGCCCGGCTGGACGACCTGGCCGCCCAGGTGCGCACCGCGCTCGGCGGCACCGCCCCGACCAAGGTGATCGTGGATTCGACGCTGTTCAGCGGCCCGGTCTTCGAACCCGGCTGGGACGCCGACATCCCCACCGGCGGGTTCGGCGCGGCGA
This sequence comes from Micromonospora sp. DSM 45708, assembly GCF_039566955.1. Lineage (NCBI taxonomy): Bacteria > Bacillati > Actinomycetota > Actinomycetes > Micromonosporales > Micromonosporaceae > Micromonospora > Micromonospora schwarzwaldensis. The sequence goes on from NZ_CP154796.1 coordinate 6,919,944, forward strand.
TCACCGCGCTGATGACCGACGGCGCCCGGAAGGACCCGGCGCAGGCCCGGCGCACCGCGGAGGAGACCAACCACGCCGCCGAGCGGGTTCCCCAGCCGGACCTGACCGCCGGCCGGCAGTTCGCGAAGCTGCTCGGGCTCACCGGGGTCGCTGCACAGGCGACGCGGGGCGCCGCGCCGGCCGCCGGCGGGTCCGGCACCGCGCCCGGCGCCGAGTTGGGCAAGGTCGAGTCCCTGCCGGTGATCCGGCTGGTCGACATCATGATCAGCGACAGCGACAACGTGATCGCCGAGGCGATGGCCCGCCAGGTGGCGCTGGCCAAGGGCCGGCCCGGGTCCTTCACCGGCGGCGCGGCGGCCACCGGCGAGGTGCTCGGCGGTCTCGGTCTGCCGGCCGGTGAGATCAGCCTGGCCGACGGCAGCGGGCTGTCCCGCACCAACCGGATCAGCCCGTCGCTGCTCACCGACCTGATCACGCTCGCCGGCAACGGGAGCCACCCCGAGCTGGCCGCGATCTTCGGTGGCCTGCCGGTCGGCGGCTGGTCCGGCACGCTCGACGAGCGCTACCAGGTGGCCGCGACGCGGACCGGCGCCGGCGTGGTGCGCGCCAAGACCGGCACGCTGACCGGGGTGAACGCCATCGCCGGAACGGTCACCACGGTCGACGGTCGGCTGCTGACGTTCGCCGTGCTCACCGACCGGACGCAGGGCTCGCTCGACGAGACCCGGCAGGCGCTCGACCGGATCACCTCCGCGCTGGCCGGCTGCGGCTGCCGCTGACCGACCGGCGTCGATCGGCCGCTCCGAGCCCGGGTGGGGGTGTGCCGGCGCGGGTACGGTGGGTTCATGGCGCAGTTCGTGGACTGGGATCTGGCCGCCGCTACCGCGGGGGCGCTGAGCAAGTCGGGCCCCCGGGTGTCGTACGCCGAGGCCACCGACGTGGTCGGCGACCTGCGGCGGCTGACCGAGGAGGCCGCCGGTCACGTCGCCGACTACACCGGCCTGCGGGCCCAGGTGGCGCACCCGCCGGTCCGCGTGGTCGACCGCCGGGACTGGGCGGCGGCCAACATCGCCGGGCTGCGTGAGGTCGTCTCGCCGCTCGTGGAACGGCTCTCCGGGGACAAGCGGCCGGGCGCGCTCACCGAGGCGATCGGCTCCCGGGTGACCGGCGTGCAGGCCGGCACCGTGCTGGCGTACCTGTCCGGCCGGGTGCTCGGCCAGTACGAGGTCTTCGCCGGCGACCCCGGCCAGCTGCTGCTGGTGGCGCCGAACATCGTCGAGGTGGAGCGCAAGCTCGGCGCCGACCCGCGTGACTTCCGGCTGTGGGTGTGCCTGCACGAGGTCACCCACCGCACCCAGTTCACCGCCGTGCCGTGGATGCGCGCCTACTTCCTGGGCGAGGTGCAGGCGTTCGTGGACGCCTCCCAGGGCGGCGAGCACCTGCTGGAGCGCCTGCGCCGCGGCGTCGCCACGCTCTCCGACGCGGTCAAGGACCCGGAGAGCCGGGCCAGTGTGCTCGACATCGTGCAGACCCCGGCGCAGCGCGCCGTGCTGGACCGGCTGACCGCGCTGATGACGCTGCTGGAGGGGCACGCCGAGTTCGTGATGGACGGCGTCGGCCCGCAGGTCATCCCCAGCGTCGGGTCGATCCGGGCGTCGTTCAACCGCCGCCGCGAGTCCGGCAACCCGCTGGAGAAGGCGATCCGCCGGCTGCTCGGCGTCGAGGTCAAGATGCGCCAGTACGCCGAGGGCCGGAAGTTCGTGCACGGCGTGGTCGACCGGGTCGGCATGGCCGGCTTCAACAAGATCTTCTCCTCCCCGCTCACGCTGCCCCGGCTCGACGAGCTGGGCGACCCGGACGCCTGGGTGTCCCGGGTGCACGGGCCGGCCGGTGCCACCCCGACCGCCGGCTGAACCGGCCGCCCCGACCGGGCCGCCCCCGTCGGCGGGACCGGCCGCGCCCCCCGCGCCCGCGCCGTCCGTGGCCGCCGTGCGGCTCGCCGTACGCCGGCTGCTGACCGACCTGCCCGGGCCCGGACCGGTGCTGGTGGCCTGCTCCGGCGGGGCCGACTCGCTGGCGCTCGCCGCGGCCACCGCGTTCGTGGCGCCCCGGCTCGGTCGCGCGGCCGGCCTGGTGACCGTCGACCACGGCCTGCAAGCCGGTTCGGCCGAGCGGGCCGACGCGGTCGCCGGCTGGGCCCGCACGGCCGGTTTCGACCCGGTCGAGGTGATCGCGGTACGGGTGGCCGGGCGCGACGGCGGTCCCGAGGCGGCGGCCCGGGAGGCCCGCTACGAGGCGCTGGTCGCCGCTGCCCGGCGGCACGACGCGGCCGGGGTGCTGCTCGGGCACACCCGGGACGACCAGGCGGAGACGGTGCTGCTCGCGCTGGCCCGGGGCGCCGGGCCACGCGGTCTCTCCGGCATGCCGGAGCGCCGGGAGCGGGACGGGGTGCCGCTGCTGCGTCCGCTGCTCGACGTGACCCGGTCCGACACCCGCGCGGCCTGCGCCGCGCTCGGCCTGGCGGTGTGGACCGACCCGCACAACACCGATCCCGCGTACGCCCGGGCCCGGGTCCGGGCCGAGGCGCTGCCGGCGCTCGTCGACGCGCTCGGGCCGGGTGTGGTGGCGAACCTGGCCCGGACCGCGCGCCTGCTCGCGGCGGACACCACCGCGCTCGACGCGTTGGCCGGCGACGCGCTCGCCGACGTCCGGGCCCCCGGTGGCGGGCTCTCGGTCGACGGGCTGGCCGCGTTGCCGGCGGCGGTCCGTACCCGGGTGCTGCACGCCTGGGCGCGGGAGCGGGGCGCCGCGCCGGCCGCGCTGTCCCACCGGCACGTGGCGGCGCTGGACGCGCTGGTCACCGCCTGGCGTGGCCAGGGTCCGGTGCACCTGCCCGGCGGCCGGCAGGTACGCCGGCACGCCGGTCGCCTGGTCGGCTGACCGGGGGGCATGGTCCGGGCCTGCGGGACGGTCGGGCGGGTCAGGCGTCGGCGCGTTCGCGGAAGGTGGTCCGGTAGGCGTGCGGCGTGGTGCCGACCCGGCGGGTGAAGTGGTGCCGCAGCGCCGCCGCGTCACCGAAGCCGGCCCGGTCGGCGACGCTCTCCACGCTGAGCCGGGTGTCCTCCAGCAGCCGCCGGGCCAGCAGCACCCGCTGGTTGGTCAGCCAGTCGTGCGGCGTGGTGCCGGTCTCGGCGCGGAACCGGCGGGCGAAGGTACGCGGGGCCATCCCGGCGCGGGCGGCCAGCTCGTCCACGGTCACGCCGCGGTCGAGGTGGCCCATCAGCCATTCCAGCACCGGTTCGAGGGTGGGCGCCTCCGGGGCCTTCGGGATCGGGGCCTCGACGTACTGGGCCTGGCCGCCGTCGCGGTGCGGTGGGACCACCATCCGTCGGGCCAGCCGGGTGGCGGTCGCCGAGCCGTGTTCCTGGCGTACCAGGTGCAGGCACGCGTCGATCCCGGCGGCCGTCCCGGCGCTGGTGAGCAGCCGGCCGTCCTGGACGTAGAGCGAGTTGCACCGGACCCGGGCCCGGGGATTGCGGCGCTGCAACTCGTCGACGTAGAGCCAGTGGGTGGTGCACTCCCGGTCGTCCAGCAGGCCGGCCGCGCCGAGCACGAACGCGCCCGAGCAGACGCTCAACACGTACGCCCCGCGGGCGGCGGCCCGGCGCAGCGCCGCCGGCACGGCGGGCGGTATCGCCCGGAGGTCGTCCTCGCCGGGCACGGTGACGCCGCTGAAGTGCGCGGGCACCGCGACGAGGTCGGCGTCGTCGAGCGGCGCCAGGTCGGCGTGCGGCTGGAGGTCGAACCCGGACGAGGTGCGCACCGCCCCGCCGTCGGGCGAGCAGACCTGGAACCGGTAGGCGGGGAAGCCGTCGTCGGTGCGGTCGGTGCCGAACACCTCGGCGAACACGCCCAGCTCGAACGTGGCGACCCGGTCCATCGCCAGCACGGCCACCGAACGCAGCATGTGACGAGGGTAACCCGGCAGGTGGCAGGAAATCGATGCTCACGGGCATTTCTGCCACTGTCCGGGTCGGACGGCGGCCCGCAGACTTGGTGGTGTCCGGTGCGCACCGGCGGCGAAAAGCGAACCAACCATGCGAAAGCGAGCGCCGCCATGACCGTCCTGCTGCTCCTGCTCTTCCTGCTCCTGCTGGCCGGGGCCAGCGCCCTCGGGTTCACCGCCGACACCCGTGACTCGGCCGACTGGAAGCCGACCGACGACGGGCGGCGCTGGCGCTCCCGCACCTGCTGAGGTGATTTGTTTCGTTCGCGCCGAATATCCCCGGTGGGACCGCGCCAAAAGGGGCGGCCCCGCCGACGGCGGCCATCCGGCGTACGGCAGGCTAGGAGCATGGCTGACGGCTCCTGGTACGACGCCGACATCGACCACGTGATCATCTCCGAGGCGCAGATCCGCGAGAAGACCGCGGAACTCGCCAAGCAGGTCTCGGCGGACTACGCGCACGTCGAGGACGGTCTCCTGCTCGTCTGCGTGCTCAAGGGCGCGGTCATGTTCATGGCCGACTTCGCCCGCGCGTTGGGCCGCCAGGGCCCGCCCGCCGAGCTGGAGTTCATGGCCGTCTCGTCGTACGGCCAGGGCACCACCTCGTCCGGGGTGGTCCGCATCCTCAAGGACCTGGACCGGGACATCGCCGGCCGGCACGTGGTGGTGGTCGAGGACATCGTCGACTCCGGCCTGACCCTGTCCTGGCTGCTGCGTTACCTGGAGTCGCGCTCCGCGGCCAGCGTCGAGGTGGTCGCCCTGTTCCGCAAGCCGGACGCGGTCAAGGTGCAGGTGCCGGTGAAGTACGTCGGCTTCGACATCCCCACCGAGTTCGTGGTCGGCTACGGGCTCGACTTCGGCGAGCGCTACCGCGAGGTGCCGTACGTCGGGGTGCTCAAGCCCGAGGTCTACGCGCGAGCCTGAGCGCCGCGGTCGAGCCGTTCGTCAGCGGACGTTCAGCGGGCTCTCAGTCTTTCGGTCTACGGTAGGGGTCGGTGACGTGGAGGCACCCTCCACGCCCGACCGTTCGCGCCGCGTGACCGTGCGGCATGGGCCGGTCGGGTGCGGAGCTCCCCGCCACGCCGGCTCAAACCTTGGTTCGCCGTACGCGTAAGTGCCGGGCTCGCAAGCTCACATCCGGCACGAACGGTGTACCGTCGAGTGACCGTGGTGCGGCAGTTCGCGCGCCCCGGGGGTCGGGCCGGCCCGCACGGCGGCCCCGGCCGCCGCCCGAGGCGGCGACACCATTCAGACGGTCTTGACGTCGATCAGGAGGATGCGGGCGCCTCGGTGCCCGACGACAGCATGGAACGTACGCGTTTCTTCCGCCGACCGGTGGTCTGGATCATCCTGGTCATCCTCGGCGCCGTTGTGCTCAGTCAACTGTTCACCGCTGGTCCCAGCTACCACCGCGTGGACACGTCCGTCGCGCTCGACCAGCTCAACAAGGGCGGTATCGAGAAGGTCGTCTTCCAGGACAAGGAGCAGACGCTCCAGCTCGACCTGAAGGACAAGGCCAAGTTCGACGACACCACCACCGACAAGATCGAGGCGCAGTTCCCGTACGAGGTCGGCGGCCAGGTCTGGAACCAGGTCCGCGAGGCCGAGGCGGCGGACCGGATCACCGGCCCGGTCGACACCAAGGTGTCGTCGGACAGCATCTGGGTCAGCCTGCTGGTCAACCTCCTTCCCATCGCGCTGCTCGTGCTCCTGCTGCTGTTCTTCATGTCGCAGATGCAGGGTGGCGGCTCGCGGGTGCTCAACTTCGGCAAGTCCAAGGCGAAGATGATCACCAAGGACACGCCGAAGACCACCTTCGCGGACGTGGCCGGGGCGGAAGAGGCCGTCGAGGAACTGCACGAGATCAAGGACTTCCTGCAGAACCCGGCGAAATACCAGGCCCTGGGCGCCAAGATCCCGAAGGGCGTGCTGCTCTTCGGTCCGCCCGGTACCGGTAAGACGCTGCTGGCCCGCGCCGTGGCCGGCGAGGCCGGCGTGCCCTTCTACTCCATCTCCGGCTCCGACTTCGTCGAGATGTTCGTCGGTGTCGGCGCCAGCCGGGTCCGTGACCTGTTCGAGCAGGCCAAGTCGAACGCGCCGGCGATCGTCTTCGTCGACGAGATCGACGCGGTCGGCCGCCACCGTGGCGCCGGCATGGGCGGCGGCCACGACGAGCGGGAGCAGACGCTCAACCAGCTCCTGGTCGAGATGGACGGCTTCGACACCAAGGGCGGCGTCATCCTGATCGCCGCCACCAACCGGCCGGACATCCTCGACCCGGCGCTGCTGCGCCCGGGTCGGTTCGACCGGCAGATCCCGGTCGACGCCCCCGACATGGAGGGCCGCAAGGCCATCCTGCGGGTGCACGCCAAGGGCAAGCCGTTCACGCCCGACGTCGACCTCGACGCGGTCGCCCGGCGTACCCCGGGCTTCTCCGGCGCCGACCTGGCCAACGTGATCAACGAGTCCGCGCTGCTCACCGCACGCAAGGAGCAGCGGGCGATCTCCAACGACTCGCTCGAGGAGTCGATCGACCGGGTGATCGCCGGCCCGCAGCGCCGCACCCGGGTGATGAGCGACCAGGAGAAGAAGATCACCGCGTACCACGAGGGTGGGCACGCGCTGGTCGCCTGGGCGCTGCCGCACGCCGCGCCGGTGCACAAGGTGACCATCCTGTCCCGGGGCCGGTCGCTGGGGCACACGCTGGTCCTCCCGACCGAGGACAAGTACACCCAGACCCGGGCCGAGATGATCGACACCCTGGCGTACGCGCTGGGCGGCCGGGCGGCCGAGGAACTCGTGTTCCACGAGCCGACCACCGGCGCCGGCAACGACATCGAGAAGGCCACCCAGTTGGCCCGCGCGATGATCACCCAGTACGGCATGAGCTCCAAGCTCGGTGCGATCAAGTACGGCACCAGCGGCGACGAACCGTTCCTCGGCCGCAACATGGGCCACGAGCGGGACTACTCGGACTCGGTGGCCGCCGAGATCGACGGCGAGATGCGCGCGCTGATCGAGCTGGCCCACGACGAGGCCTGGGAGATCCTGGTGGAATACCGGGACGTCCTGGACAACATGGTCCTGGAGCTGATGGAGAAGGAAACGCTCTCCACCGCCGACATGGCCCGGATCTGCGCCCGCGTGGTCAAGCGTCCGCCGATGGCGCCCTACCACGGCTTCGGCAAGCGGCTGCCCTCCACCGAGCCGCCGGTGCTCACCCCGGCCGAGAAGGACGCGCTCAAGGCGCAGGCCACAGCCGACGGCATCTCGGTCGGCGGCGCCAGCAACAACTCGGACGGTACGCACTGAGCACCGACCCGACGGCCGGCTCCCCTCACCGGGAGCCGGCCGTTTCCGCGACCGAACCCGACGGGGACGACGCGCTCGACTACGTCGCCGCGCGCCTGATCAGCGGCAAGCTCACCGGCGGTCCGGTCGAGGACAGCGTCGACCTGGGCCGGATCGAGAAGGCGGTCCGGGAGATCCTCATCGCGGTCGGTGAGAACCCGGACCGGGACGGCCTCCAGCAGACGCCGGCCCGGGTCGCCCGCGCGTACGCCGAACTCTTCGCCGGCCTGCGCGTCGACCCGGCGCAGGTGCTCCGCACCACCTTCGAGGCCAACCACGAGGAACTGGTGCTCGTCCGGGACATCGACGTGATGAGCCTGTGCGAGCACCACCTGCTGCCGTTCCGGGGCAGCGCACACATCGGCTACATCCCCGGGCCGGACGGCCGGATCACCGGCCTGTCCAAGCTGGCCCGGCTGGTCGAGGTGTTCGCCCGCCGGCCGCAGGTCCAGGAGCGGCTCACGTCGCAGATCGCCGACCTGCTGATGTCCAGCCTCGCCCCGCGCGGCGTCATCGTGGTGCTCGAGTGCGAACACATGTGCATGGCGATGCGCGGCATCCAGAAGTCCGGCGCGAAGACCATCACCTCGGCGGTCCGGGGCGGCCTCCAGAACGACGCCAAGTCGCGGGCCGAGGCGATGGCGCTGATCATGCACCGCTGACCCGACCGGCACCCACGGCCGCGCCGCCACCTCGGCGGGCGCGGCCGTGGTCGTCCCCGGACGGTCAGCCGGGCAGCATGGCCAACAACAGCCCGGCGGCGGTGAGCACGGCCGGAACCAGGCAGACCAGCGCGCCGAACCGGGGCGTCCGGTCCACCCGGTCGGCCGGGCGCGGCCGGAACACCCGCCCGACCGCCAGCCAACCCAGCATGAACGCCACCGCCGGCAGCGGCAGCCCGACCAGCAGCGCCAACACGGTCACCGGCCCGGCACCCGCGACCGCGTGGAGGGCGAGTTGCAGCAGCGGCACCACCAGCGCCAGCGGCCCGTACACCAGCAGGTTGCGTGGGCGGGCCGGCCACCGGGCCAGCCGGGGCAGGCCATGCGCGGCCAGGGTGTCGTCCGCGGCGTCCGCCCAGCCGCCGGCGGCACGCAACGCCGCCAGCACGGCGGACGGCCCACCCGCCATCGACCGGGCCGCCTCGCTCACCTCCGGCGGCGTCGGAGCCAGCGAGATCGCCGGCACACCCAGCTCACGCAGCCGGGACTGCTGCGCGGCCAGCCGCTCGCGTACCCCGGTCAGCTCCTCGCGGGCCGCCGTCACCGACCGGGCCTGCTCCCCGGCGGCGGTCGCCGCCGCACGGCGTACGCCGTCGAGCTGCCGCGCGGCGGCGACGTATTCCGCCCAGGCCGACTCGGCGGGATCCACCGTCACCGTCGGATCACCCACGCGCGGCCCGGGCACCGCCGTTCCCGTCTCGCTCATCGGGCCACCTCCCCGGCCCCGAACGGCACGAAGACCGTGCCCTGCTCCTCCGGGCCGTCCCAGAGCACCGCACGACCCGGCCGGGGATGCCACCACACCGGCCGGTCGAAGAGCCGCTCCAGCCGACCACCCGGCACGTCGGTGACCGCCACGGCGGTGAGCTTGTCCACCTCGCCCTCGGGCCCCAGCAGCCCGGCCAGCGGCGCCGGCGTACGCCACCAGCCGAGCAGGTGCCGGCCGGCCGGTGGCCCCTCCAGCAGCAGCGACCGCAGCAGCTCCGGCGGCAACTCGGCGGCGTCCGGCACGTCCAGCCCGAACACCACCAGGTAACCCGGCTCGTCCGCCTCGATGGCCGCCCGCAACCCGCCCGCGTCGACCGTCTCCACCCGGTGCCGCCCGGCCAGCTCGGCCGCGAGCACGCCGGCCGGCTCCGCCGACCCGTTCGCCAGCGGCGCCAGCACGAACCGCCCCGCGTCCGGGTGCGCCACCGCCGTGCTGCGCACGGCGGTGACCAGCAGCCGCTCGGCCTCCTCGTCCCGACCCAGCACCGCGAGGTTCCGGCCCGCGGCCGGCCCGAGCGGCACGGCCACCGTGCTGCGCCGCACGTCCACCGCGCGGCCCAGCAACGCGGCCGGCGCGTGCACCCGCCCGGCCAGCGCGGCCCGGTGCCGCGGGTCGTTGGCGAGCAGCGGGCGGGCGTAGCCGGCGAACACCACCGGCGGGACCGCCGTCTCCGGCCGGGCCGACCACAGCCGCCGCCGCAGGTCGGTGAGGACGCCCGGGTCCGCGTACGGGTCCGGGAAGCGGATCATCCGCTCGTGGCCGCGGGTCGCGCCACGCGGACCACCCAGGCCCCCGGCCGTGTTCACCACCGCGTTGCCCACCGGCAGGCCGGCCGCCGAGTCGTTCGCCGGCTCCAGCACCGCCGAACCGCCGGGCAGCGCCACCCGCACCGGGAACTGGCCGAGCAGCGGATCACGCGGACCACCGATGCCCAGGTCACCCTCGCCGGCCAGGACCAGATGGATCCCGTACGCGCGGGCGGCCCGGGCCAGCGCGTCCAGCCGGGCCAGCAGGTCGGTGGCGAGCCGGTCCCGGTCGCGCAACACCAGCGGGAAATTGTCGATCACGCAGACGATCCGGGGCAGCGGCTGATGCTGACGCAACTCGGCGTAACGCTGCCCGCCGGCCCGCCGGGACGCCTCCTCGCGGCGGCGCGCCTCCGCCTCCAGCTCACCGAACAGGTCGGCGACGTACTCCCGGTCGGCGGCCATCCCGGCGGCGCGGACCTGCGGCACCCAGGAACGGTCCCGCTCGGTCTGGAGGAACTCCACGAACGACTCGCCGTCGCCCAGGTCGGCCAGGTAGAGCACCAGCTCGTCCGGGCCGTACCGGGCGGCCAGCCCGAACAGCGCGTCGGTGAGGAACGCCGACCGCCCGGCCTGCGACCGGCCGCTCACCAGCCAGTGCGGGGTCAGCTCGGTGAACCCGAGACTCACCGGGCGTCCGGCCGCGTCACCGACCGTGGTGCTGAGCCCGTCGGCCGAGCCGTCGGTCCAGAACCCGTCGGCCGGCAGCAAATCGGCCAGGGCCAGCCGCGACCCGTCCTCCACCTGCCGGGCCAGCCGCCGGCACACCTCGGCGGCCAGCTCGGCCGGCGGATCCTCGTCCAGGAACACCGGCGAGTTCAACCCGCCGGACGCCTCGACGCCCGGACTGCTGAACCCGGCCGCCGGCGGACCACCCACCAGCGCGTAGGCGGTGCGCACCGTGAGCGGCGTGGCCCGGGGCAGCGGGACACCGGCCGGCCAGCCGGCGACCACCAGGTGCAACCCGGCCCGGGGACCACGCTCGGCCAGGTCGGCGAGCCGGTCCGTGTCGGTGGGGACGCTGCCGTCGGGCAGAGCGGCCACCACGAGCAGCAGCGTACGGTCGTGTCCACGTTGCCGGGCGGTGCCGGCGGCCACCCACTGCTCGGCCTCGGCCAGCACCGCCCGCAGCCCGGCCAGGTCGGTGGCGGGCGGCGGCAGCAGGCCGGCGTCGGCGAGCGCCGCGAACCCCCCGAACGTGTCACCCGGGCCCCCGTCGACCACCCGGGCCAGCAACTCGCCCGCCGGGGTGGCCGCGAAGAGACGCAGCAGCAGCGCCCGGAGCAGCCCCGCCACCCGCGGATCGGTGACGTCGGCGTCGACGCTGAGGTGGCCGCTGCCGAGCAGCGGCACCAGCGCCGGGAAGCGGGCGTCGTCGAGCGGCGCGGCGTTGCCGACCCGGACCCGGGCCGGCGGACCGTCGCCGGGCGGCGTGGCCGGTGTCAGGGTCTCCAGCGCCGCGCCCGCCCAGCCGGGCGCCACCCGCTCGGCCGCCGCGCGCAGGCGCTCGGCCAGCTCGTACTGCCGGTGGTGGTCGGCGGGGGCGGGCCGGATCTCGTCGAGGATGCCGGCCGCCGCGGTCGCCGCGGCCTCGGCCCTGCGGTGCAGCGCGGCGGCCCGGCCGGCACGCGCCTTCGGAGTCGCCACCGCGTCCACCTCTCTTCCCGAGGCCGACATCTTCCCCCCGAGCTGTGACGGTAACCCAGCCGGGAGCCGTCCACCGGGATGTCGGTCGGCGCGGTGAGCTGCGCGCCGGTGAGCAGACTCACCCCGTCGCCGGGCGGCGTCCGCCCGGCGGTTCGCCACGATCCGCCAGTTCTGAGGCATTGGGTACGCGGCGCGCAGCCGATAGCCTCAGGAGGTGGAATCAGTGCAGCCCCCCGCCGGTTCCCAGGTCTCCCGCGTACCGGCGCAGCGGACCCCGCCGGAGCAGTTGGCGCCCCCCGCGCCCGCTCCGGCTCCGGTCCGCCCCAGGCGCCCGCTGCGCACCGTGCTCGCGGTCGTCGCCGGCGTGGTGGCGTTGCTCTGCGCGGGCGGCGCAGTCGTCGGCTTCGTGCTGTACGACCGCGCGACCGCACCGGACCGCAGCGCCCCCGATGTGGTGGTGGACAACTATCTTCGGGCTTACCTGGTAGATCGCAATGACACCAAGGCGGAGGAGTTCTCCTGCTCCTCTGAAGGCGATCTCGATGCGATCCGTGGCCTTCGTGTCGAAGTGGAGCAGCGCGAGGCGAAATTCGATGTTGTGGTGCGCGTCAACTGGGGTCCGTTAACCGGCATCAAGAACGGTGATGGCGAGTCGGTAAGTACGACATTGACCATTTCCAGCTCGGCTAACGGACAGACACGAAGCAGCCGGCGGGAGGACTGGGAGTTTCGAGTGGTTGAGCGGGACGGCTGGCGTGTTTGCGGAGCCAACAAGATCAGCTAGCGGTGGCTACTCCAGCCAGAGCAGGTGGACCGGCACCTCCAGGGTGGTGGGTGGCTGCCCGCGCCACGCCCAGCGGTACCACTCCAGCTCGGGTGCCACCCGGACGCAGATGTCGCCGTCCGCGCCGGAGTAGGTCTCGGTGACGGCCCGCAGGTCACGCCGCTCCGCGCCACCGTCCACGTGCACCACGCGCCGCCCGGTCACCGCGTCGGCCTCGAAGACGGGGGTCGGCGGCCGGCGGGTGGGCGCGTCGAGCGAGACCAGCCGGATGCCGGACTCGGCCGGGCCGACCGACGGTCGTCGTCCGCCGACCGTCTCCACCCAGACGCGTTCCACCGGCATCAGCGGCGCGAACACCTCCACCTGCTCGGACTCGGCCCGATACCACTCGTGCTCCGGGATGACCGGCACGTAGGTGCGGCTGCCCTGCACCACCCGCTCGTCGGCCCGCAGGTCACCGCGCCAGCCGAGGCCGGGCAGGCCGACCAGCACCCGGCGGCCGCGCAGCTCGGCCCCACCGGTGGCGGGCACGACCTCGATCGGGCGTGGCGGCAGCGGGGCCCAGTCGGGGCGGTCCGCGAACGGGTCGGGCAGCGGATTGCTCATGGCGGCGAGCTCATCCGGTCCCGGTGAGGGGCGCACCGCGCTCGCGCATGAACGGCACCGGGTTCTCCGCACCGTAGCTGGACCGGTCGCTGTCGTGGTGCACCTCGAAGTGCAGGTGCGGGCCGGAGGAGTTGCCGCTGGTGCCGGAGAGCCCGATCACCTCACCGGCCGCGACCTCCTGACCGGGACGTACCCGGGGCCGTTCGATCATGTGGCAGTAGCGGGTGATGAAGCCACCGGCGTGCAGGATGTCGACGAACCATCCGCAGCCGCCCTTGTCCGGCCAGCCGTCCCGGTCGCAGTCCCGCCGGCCGGAGTGGTCGGGGTCGCACCTGGCGACCAGCACCCGGCCGGCCGACGCGGCGTGGATCTCGGTGCGTTTGTCCGCGGCCAGGTCCACGCCGTCGTGGCTCGGGCGGGCATCGGTCCGGAAGCCGGAGACCACCCCGCCGGGCAGCGGCGCGGTCCAACCGGAGGCGGCGATCCGGGCCCCGGCGGCGGCGTCGCAGACCGCCTTGCCGGCGATCTCCACGGTCCGGGCCGCCCCGCCGGCGAGCGCGTCGACGATCCGGCCAGCCAGTTCCTCGTGCTTGGCGTAGGCGTCCGGGAACGCGCTGACCTGGACCCGCTGCGCCACCACGGACAGCGGCCGTTGCTGCCAGTTCGGCACCTTCACCATTTTCTGGTAGAACTTGCGCGCCGCGTACGACGGCGTCATCCGCTGTTCGACGGTGCCCCAGCCCGGCCGCTGCTGAAACAGGCCCACCGAGTCGTGGTCGGCACCGACCCCCTCGTGCGGCAACGCCAGCGACGCCGGCACGCGGCTGTTGGCCAGGTTACGCAGCGCCGACTCCTGCATCGCGGTGGCCAACGCGATCACCCACCCCCGGGCCGGCACCTTCATGTCCTGACCCGTCTTGATGATGGCGGCGGCGTTACGCAGCTGGCCGTCGCCGTACTCGGCGAAGCGCGGCATGTCTCCGGTCAGCGTCACCTGGTAGGTGGGGTCGCAGGTCAGGCTGGCGAGCTTCGGGTCCTCCCGATCACCGCCCAGTTCGGTGAGGAAGAAGGCGGCGGCGCCGCCCACACAGCAGAGCAGGGCGAGTACGCCGGTGACCGCGGTGGCCAGCACGCCGACCCGAACCTTGCGGCGGACCTGCCCGACGGCCGCCGCTCCGGCGCTCACGACCGCTCCCAGTCGACCGCGTCCACCAACCACGGACCGTCCGGAGCGACCAGTTCGAGCCGGAGCGTGCCGTCGTCCAGCGGGATCATCGCCTCCACGAAGGACTCCGTGCGGGGGCGGAGCGCCGGCGGACCGGTGGTCCGCCGGGCCGGCACGGTTTCCGGGTCGGCGCCGGCCATCTTCTCCACCAGCGCGGGGGTGGAGAGCGGACGCAACCGGGCCTGCCAGGCCGCACCGGTGCTGCCCGGACCGGCCAGCCAGGCGGTGGTGAACCGCGCGGCCACCTGCTCGGGGGTGGGCTCACCCGGGCGGGTCCTCGGGGCGACCGCGGCCGGTGGGCTGGACAGCACCCCGTCCTCACCGGCCTCGGGATCCACGGTGCTGATCGGCTGGGTGGGGCGGACGGCCACTCCGACGCCCGCGTCGCCGGACCCGGCGACCAGTCGGGCCCCGCCGATCACCCCGAAGATGAGGACGGCGATCACCAGCGCGATGCCGAGCCGGGACCGGAGGACCCGGGTGAAGAGGAATTCCAGCGCCCGTCGCACCGGTGTCACCTGGCCTCGGAGCGGATCCGCGGCGCCGGTCGGGCCGCCGGTGCCGTCCCACGGTCCGCTGAGTCCGGACGGTAGACGGCGTAGGAGGGAACCTCCTCGGGCACGTCCGGGTCGGTCCAGGTGGACGGTGCGCGGCGCGGCCGGGGAGCGGCGGTGGGCCGTCCACCGCTGCGCTCGGCCGGGGGCGCCTCGTCCGGCCGTTCCCGTCCGTCCGGCCGTTCCCGTTCGACCGCCGTGGCGGCGTGCGCCGGATCCTCGTGCCGGGCCTCCGGTCGGAGACTGCGCTGGTCGGCCGTGACGCCGTGACGCCGGCCGAACGCCGGCTCGTTGGTGCCGCCGGGCTCGGCCACGTCGAGCCGGGCGGCTACCCGCATGTCCCGGAAGAACCGGCGGTGCCACGAGCCGGCGGAGCTGACCGCCTCGCTGCTGTCCTTGCCGCCGAGCTGGGTGATCCGTCGGTACGGTCGCAGCAGCAGCCAGCCCACCACCCCGCAGAGCCAGACCAGCACCACCTGGAGCCAGCCGGGCAGCGTGGCCGTGTTCATGATCAGGTCGACGGCGAAGAGGTAGATGGCGGCGCCGGTGCCGAAGATGGCGATGTTGAAGACGGCGGCCACGACGGCGTTCGCCAGCCGGCGGAGCCCGGCGCTGGCCGGGCGCATCAGCCCGACCGTGCCGAGGATGGGCGCGGCGATCACCGCCCACCGGAAGATCAGGAAGCCGAGCAGCACCAGCACCGACGCGGTGAGGTCAAACATGGCGAAGAGCAGCGAGGCCAGCACCGCGATGAAGCCGGCACCGATCCGGTCCATGTCCTTGGTGCCCTGGAGGTACTCGTACGCCTCCGGATCCTCCGACTTGATCTGCTCGGCGACCCGGGCCCACTGCTGTTGCTTCGCCTTGATGGTGCCTTCGCGGGTGGCCGGGTTCTGGCGAAGCTTCTCCGCTTCCTCCCATGTCAGTGACTTGGCGTCGTAGAGCGCCTGACCGTACTTCTTGGCGGTTTCGCTGTCCGCGGAGCCGAGCACGCCGCGCAGCCAGTTGCGGTAGAGCATGGTCTCGGTCGCGGTGTCGCTCGCCCGCACCGCGGGCGGGCGATGGTCCTTGCATGACTCGGGGTTCGGGTCGTCGCACTGACCGGGAGGGGTGTCCTTCGTGGATGGGCCGACCGCGTCGTGCACCACGCCCAGGGTGGTGATCAGCGTGTTGTCGGCGATGTTCGCGGACTTCACCGGCCAGGCGGCCAGCGCGGTCACCGCCACCATCACCAGGATCGCCCAGCCGGCAGTGGTCATCGCGTTGCTCATGTCCGACTGGCGGGAGCGCCAGAGCAGGTAGAGGCCGACCACGCAGATGGTGATGATGCCGAAGACGCTGAACACCTTTTGGTAGACGGCCTTGGTGGCCTGCTCGACCAGTGGGTCCGCCCAGCGCCACATGGTCCGTGGGTCCCACGCGCGCTCCCGCAACGCGTTCGACGCGCCGATCACCGCGTTGGCGAACATGAATTCGCCGTTCGCCACCATGGTGGTGAAGCGGTAGTCCGGGTGGAGCACGGACGAGGCGCAGCCGCCGTCCACGTCGTACGTGGTGTAGCTGTAACCGGCGTACCCGTAGTCGCTGTAGAGGCCCTTGGGACCGGGCTGCTTGGCGGAGTCGGGTCGGGCCGCGAACCAGCCGGCGAGGCCGGAGTCCGGCGCGCCGGGCACCGGCGCGTTGCGGCACTCGACCTGGTCCTCGCTGACCGCCTTGAGCTTGCCCACGCAGGCCCGGAAGTCGGCCTGCCACTCCTTGGTGCTGCACAGCTCGGCCCGCGCCTGGGCGACCGGGCCGGCCGCGTACGCGGGTGTGGCCCCGATCAGCGGCCAGGAGATCGTGGCCCCGGCGAGTACGCCGAGGGCGATGAGGAGCGCCGTGATCCGTGCCCGGGCCCTCGCCATGTCACGCCTCCAGATCAGCCAGCACGGTCGGCAGTTGGCCGGCGGCCTGGGCGACCGCGGCGGGGGTGGTGTCCAGGTGCTTCAGCAGCCCGTCGACGTACGACACGTCGACCCGGACCTTCTGCACGCGCCCGTCGACGTCGCGCATGACGAACTCACGGAACCCGAGCCGGTTGGCGGAACCGCTGTCGGCCTGGGAGAGCGAGGCGAGGGTGGCCTCGTAGCCGTCGTCGACCGGCACCCGCAGCAGCCGCAGCGCCTCGGAGGCGATCTCGCTGTCCTCGGCGATCCGGCCGACGAAGACGGTGGAGACGAGGTTCTGCACGTCGAGGCCGAGGATGTCCTTCGGGTTCTGCGAGGCGACCAGCGCGGCCAGGTTCCACTTCCGGGAGTCGCGGGCGAGCCGGACCAGGAACGACCGCCCGGAGCGCCAGCCCTCCATGAAGTGCGCCTCGTCCAGGCCGACCAGCTTCCGGGAGGCCATCGACCCGCCGTAGCAGCGGCGGACCGCCAGCCGGTGCGCGGTGTGCAGCATCGGCAGGGCCAGGGCCTCCTCGGCCGACCAGTACTCGCGCTCGATCTTGAGGTCGGGCAGCCGGAGACCGGCCATGGTGATCACGGTGAGCGCGGCGTCGGCGCCGAGCAGCCCTTCCGGCGGGCGGCCGAAGAAGAGCATGGCCAGCGGCATCTCGGCGGTGTCGAGCAGCAGGTTCGCCAGTTCGCGGCCGGCGTCGTCGTCGAGCCCCTGGAGGCAGGCGACCACGTCGTCCAGGGTGGAGGTCTCCTCGGCCGGCACCTGGCGTACGGCGTGCCGGAACAGCGTGGCGGTGGACGCCTCCCGGGCCACCTGCGGTGGCACCAGCATCATGCAGATGTCCTGCACCAGCATCCGGCGTTCGGCGCGGGCGTTGGAGACGGCGATCTCGAACTCCCGGTCGCCGGCCGCGCCGGCGCCGAACTCGCTGCGCAGCGGCGTGGGGATCAGCGCGTACGGGGCCAGGGTGCCCTGTTCGGAGCCGGTCAGGTTGAGCACCCGCGCGTACGGGGCCAGCTCGGGCATGGCGCAGAGCCGGGCCAGCGGGCCGGACGGGTCGAGCAGCGTCACCTGCACGCCGCGTCGCGCGGCGAGGTAGCCGAGCGCGCCGAGCAGCGTGGACTTGCCACCACCAGGCTCGGCGACGAAGACGGCGAGCCCGGAGCGTTCGCGCACCTCCATCGGGAAGTGCAGGTCGAGGAAGACCGGGCGACGGCAGGTGCCGGCGGTCCGGCCGATCAGGTCGCCGCGCCGGTCGCCGACCGTGGACGCGGCCTGGGGCAGCGCGGCGGCGAGCAGTTGGACCGGCATCCGCCGGACGTATCCGGTGTTGGCGATGGGCTCGCCGGGGATGAACTCGCGGGCCAGCCAGTCCTGGTTCTTCGGGTGCTGGAGCGAGATCCGCAGCTCGCGGGAGTAGAGCTGGATGAGGCGGCGGGCCCGCTCCAGGCACTCCTCCCGGGTGCGCCCGCCGACCGCGATCCGGTGCCAGCCGTGGGCCCGGGCCGAGTCGACCGGCAGCCCGGTGGTCATCTCGTCACCGATCACCAGTGCCCGCTTGGCGAGCCGTTCCAGCTCGGGTGGGGCGTCGATGCCGTGCTCGGCGTAGTCGAGCTGTTGGGAGCGGATCATCCGGAGCCGGTGTTCGAGGTTCCGGAAGGAGTCGTTGGGGCCGAGGAGGTCGACCCGGGTGGACAGCTCCATCGGCCACGGCAGCCGCTCGTGGAAGTGCAGCCAGGGCTCGTGCCGCTCGGGGATCTCCAGCGGCTCCATCCGGCCGACCGCGAGCACGGCCACGTGCCGTTCCTCGCCGGTCATCCGGTTGACCAGCTTCACCGTGGAGCCGTACGGGGTGCGGTAGCGCTCGACCTGCTCGGTGAGGGCCAGCAGGTCGCCGCGTTCCCATCGGCCGTTGGTGATCGGGGAGAGCACGCCGGGCGGCGCCATGCAGAGCGCCACCGAGCGGTAGAGCAGCCATTCCAGCTCGGGCGCGGTGACCCGGCGGCCCCGCATGCCGAACGCGCCGAGCACCTCGTCGAACTGTTCGACGGTGCGGCCCAGCCGGCGTCGTTCGCCGTCGGCGGTGCCCCGGCCGAATGTGCGCAGCAGGCGCTCGGTGAGCGAGTCGCCGAGCGACCGGCGGGCGAAGGTGACCCCGAGGTAGGTCTGGCCCTCGGCGTGGTTGACGGACATGAGGTGCCGCTGGGCGGCGACCAGGTGGTCGGCCCAGCCGGTGGTGCCGGGCACGTCGGGCAGCGGGGTGGCGGTGTGCGCGTCGATGGTGCGCGCCCACTCGTCGGCCGGGAAGGGCCGGGTGGTGCGGCGCAGGTGCAGCCGGAACCCGGCCAGGCCGGCGTACTGCTCGGAGATCGCCGAGAGGAGCGCCTCGCGTTCGGCGTCCGGGCGGAACGCCCAGCGCACCTCGGGCAGCCAGTACCAGGCGGTGACCGTGTTGGGGGTGAAGGTGAGGTGACCGGCGATCTCGGTGATGGCCAGCTCGACCGCCGGGTCCCGGTCGCCGAACTTGATCTTCGGGGCGCGGACCCGGACCGGCTTGGCGGGCTTGTTCCGGCGTTCGGCCGAGCGCTGCCGGGGCGGCGTGACCTCGCGGTGCGCGGGGCGGCCGACCTCCCGGGACGGCGCCGGCCGGTCCACCAGGTCGGGTGCCGGCTCCCGCCGGTCGGTGCGGTGCGCGGCGGCCCGGACCTCGGCGTGCGGGGGCGGCGGGAGCGCGGGTTCGCCGACCGGCTCCGGCTCGGCGGTGGGTCGGAGCGCGAGCCGCTCGCCCGCTTGCAGCGGCACCCGGCTGCGGGTCGCGGGCGGCGGGTCGAGCGCGGGCGGTTCGGCGGGCGCGGCGAGCGCGTGCTCCGGCCGGGGCCGCTCCACCGCGCGTACGCCGGGGGCCGGCTCCCGGGCCGGCGGCTCGGGGTGGGCCGGTGGCGCCGGTTCGGTCGGCGCGGCGGGCTGGTGCGGGATCGGCAGCGCGTCGCGGCCGACGCCGCGCCGGGGCGGGGCCACCACCGGCTCGACCGGCAGGGCCGGCGGGACGGACGGGGCGGGCCGGCGGACCCGGGGCTGAGCGCCGCCGAACAGGTCGAGGAAGGGCGAGTCGATGTCGCCGTCGGGGCGTACCGGCTCACGGGTGTCGCCACCGCACGGGGCGAGCGGACGTGGCGGCTGGAACACGCCGACCCGGCCGTGGCCGGGGCTGGTGACGAGCGCCGGGTCCAGCACGACCTCGTCCAGATCCTCGTCCGGCGGGTAGTCGAACGATCGCGTACGGTTACCGGGCGTGTCGGCCGGGCGTCCGGCCGGGGAACCCGGCGTGGAAGAGCGACTCATGCGACCGCCTCACCCGCGTGGTTCGTCTGCGCCGTCGGCCTACGCCCGGTCATGCCAGTTCCTCCCGGATCCTGATCCGGCTCGCGACGAGTCGCGGGTCCCGCAGCTCGGCGGCCGGCTCCCGGGTGCGTCGCCAGTCGGTCAGCGCGGTCCGGATGACCATGCGCGCCGGTCGGTCCGGGTCGACGTACCGGAAGATGAACGAGGTCGTCACGATGGCGAGCGAGATCTCCCAGGCGGGGAAGAGCTCGACCTGGAGCGTGAACAACCAGTGGATGAACACGTAGAGGGGTACGAGCAGCATGAACAGGCCGTACTGGGCGTACGGCAGGTGGACGGGCAGGGTGTAGCCGGGCGGCCCCAGGTAGACGAGGCGAGCCCGGTAGATGTCGTCGTCGGTGCGCAGCCGCATCGTCGCCCAACGCCCTACTCGAAGATGAGGTTGATCAGGTAGTCGCCGACGAAGAAAAGTGTGGCCGCGCCGGCGATGAAGGCCAGCCCGATGATGGCGATGGCGGAGCTGGTCAGCACCTTGGAGATCTCACCCCGGCTGGCCCGGCCGATGAAGATCACGCCGAGTACGGCGAGCAGGATCGGCGCCACCTTGCTGGCGAAGAACGTGACGACGTTGTCGGTGTCGATGCCCTTCGGAGCCGGCTCGGCGAGTGGAGTCGACGCCAGGGTGTGGAGCGCGTGGTCGACGGCGGTGGACGCCGTTGCCATGAGCTCGATGGCGATCACTGGAAACCTCCCCAAAGGTCGCGGCCGGCGGCGCCGCGATGGTGCAGTTAGGCAAGCCTGGCGGGATGGTGCTCGACGGGAGCAGCGCCGTCGACGCTGAGTCCGTCACCCACCACGAAGAGTGGTGAGCTTTGGGCGGATTCTTCCCGCTTCGGCCCTCCCCTCCGGGCTTCGCCATCTCGATGCTGGGCAATTCCAAAGCGTACGGGCCGGCCACCTTTGCGACAAGCCGCGAAGAGTAGGCCCGCTTCGACCCGGACGACCGATCGTACACCTGTTCTAACGCGCACGTCAGGGGTGCCGTGTCCGGGGCGCGCCCGGTCGCCGGAAGCCCTGCTGGCGAACGGTACTGTCGGGTCCGTGACCGATCTGGTACGGGCGAACGCCCCGGTGGTGATGGGCGTCCTCAACGTCACGCCCGACTCGTTCTCCGACGGCGGCAGATACGCCGATCTGGACGCCGCCGTCGCACACGGGGTGCGACTCCGCGAGGCCGGCGCGGACCTGGTCGACGTCGGCGGCGAGTCGACCCGGCCCGGCGCCGACCGGATCGACGCGGAGACCGAGACCGCCCGGGTGCTGCCGGTGATCCGCGAGCTGAGCGCCGCCGGCATCCCGGTCAGCATCGACACCAGCCGGGCCCGGGTCGCCGAGGCGGTGCTCGCGGCCGGCGCGGACGTGGTGAACGACGTCTCCGGCGGGCTCGCCGACCCGGACATGGCCCGGGTGGTCCGGGACGCCGGCTGCCCCTGGGTGCTCATGCACTGGCGGGGCCCCTCGCGCGGCATGCGCGACCTGGCCACCTACACCGACGTGGTGGCCGACGTCCGGGCCGAGCTGGGGCAGCGGGTCGACGCGGCGCTCGCCGCCGGCGTCGCCGCCGACCGGATCATCGTCGACCCCGGGCTCGGCTTCGCCAAGACCGCCGCGCACAACTGGGAACTCAGCGCCCGCCTGCCCGAGCTGGTCGACCTCGGTTTCCCGCTGCTGTTCGGGGCCAGCCGCAAGTCCTACCTGGGCCGGCTGCTCCCGGACCCGGCCGGCGAGCCGCGCCCCACCGCCGGCCGGGAGGCCGCGACCATCGCGACAAGCGTGCTGGCCGTCGCGGCCGGCGCCTGGGGGGTACGCGTGCACGACGTCCGCGGCACGGCCGACGCGCTCGCGGTCTGGCGGGCCACCGGCCGCCCGCGGCTGGCGGGTGCGGCGCGGGCCGGCGCCCGGAGCGGAGGGGACCGATGACCGACCGGATCGAGCTGACCGGCCTGCGCGCGCACGGGCGGCACGGCGTCTACGACTTCGAGCGGGCCCAGGGGCAGGAGTTCGTGGTCGACGCCGTGCTCGAACTCGACCTGGGCCCGGCCGCCCGCTCCGACGAGGTGACCGACACCGTGCACTACGGCGAGTTGGCCGAGCGGCTGGTCGCCGTGCTCACCGGTGAGCCGGTGAACCTGATCGAGACGCTCGCCGACCGGCTGCTCGCGGTCTGCCTGGCCGAGCCGCTGGTCGTGGCCGCGACGGTGACCGTGCACAAGCCGGAGGCCCCGATCCCGCACGCCTTCCGCGACGTGGCCGTCACGATGCGGCGTACCCGGTGACCCGGGCCGTGCTGTCGATCGGCAGCAACCTCGGCGACCGCCTCGACCACCTGCGCGGCGCGGTGGCCGCGCTCGGCGACGGCGTGCTGCTGGTCTCCGGCGTCTACGAGACTCCACCGTGGGGGGACGCGGAGCAGCCCGCGTACCTGAACGCCGCGGTGATGGTCGCGGACCCGGCGGCGGCGCCGGAGGACTGGCTGGCACGGGCCCGGGCCGCCGAGGCGGCGGCCGGCCGGACCCGCGACCCGGCGCGGCGGTACGGGCCGCGCACGCTCGACGTGGACGTGATCGCGGTCTGGGACGCCGCCGGGCAGCCGGTGCTCAGCGACGATCCCGAGCTGACCCTGCCGCACCCCCGGGCGCACCTGCGGGCGTTCGTGCTGCGGCCGTGGATCGACATCGAGCCGCACGGCCGGCTGCCCGGGCACGGCTGGCTGACCGACCTGCTCAACGCCGAGCCGCTGGCCGCCGACGCCCTGGAACTGAGCCCACGGCCCGATCTGACGCTAGAGTCGGACGCATGAGTACGGCCCGGCCCCCGCAGGACCCCGACCGCTTCCGGATGGGTCCGACCCGGGTCTCCACGCTGGTCGTGGCCGGTCTGGCCGCCGCGGCGGTGGCCTGGCTGCTGATCAGCGGTTTCTACTACGACTTCGCCCCGGACCTGCCGTGGCTGCCGGTGGTCACGCTGGCCGGGTTGGCCGTGCTGGAGGGCTACGCGGCGGCCAACACCCGCGCCCGGGTCGAGCGCCGGCCCGGCCGGGAGCCGGTGAATCCGCTCCTGGTCGCCCGCTTCGTGGTGCTCGCCAAGGCGTCCGCGCTGGCCGGGGCCATCTTCGCCGGCTTCTACGCGGGCCTGGTCGGCTGGCTCTTCGTGGAGCGGACCAACGCCGCCGTCGGCGACCGTCCGGCCGCGGTGGCCGGCCTGGTCGCCTCGCTGGCCCTGGTCGTGGCCGCGCTCTGGCTGGAGCGCTCGTGCCGGGTGCCCGAGCAGGAGGACGACGAGGACCGGGAGCCGGGCGACCGGGAGACGCCGCGCGGGCGCCGCTGAGCAGAGGGTTTCCCCCGTCTCCGCCCGCAGGTACCGTCCCTGGCGACCGGAGAGCGACGGTCGCCACCGGTCCGCCCGCGAAGTGGGCCGGACGCGGCCAGCTGGGAGGCACGGGCCAATGGGGTACGACGAGTCGGGCCGGACGGCGCCACCGGAGACGTCGTCCGGCGTGCCCGCCGCGGTGCTGGAGAACGTCTTCGACGACCCGTCCCACGGCGAGCCCGGCCGGGACCGGATCGCGGTGCACGTGGTCTGGGAGTTCCTGCTGCTGGCCGGCCTGATCGCGGTGACCTGGCTGCTCTGGCGCGAGGATTCGGACGCGTTGCGCGGCGGCGCGCTCAAGATGCTGCTGGTCGACGTGGCCGGGCTGGGCCTGCTCACGTTGGCCGCCGGCCTGAGCCTGCGGGCCGCCGCGGTGAACCTCGCGGTCGGTCCGGTCGCGCTGGCCGCCGCGTTGCACTTCGCCGAGCAGGGCGACCGGGGCCTGCGGGACGCGCTGCTGCCGGCGCTGGCGGTGGCGGCGGCCGGTGGGCTGGCGCTCGCCCTGGCCGTGGTGGTGCTGCACGTGCCCGGCTGGGCGGCGAGCCTGGCCGGCGCGGCCGGTGTGATCGTCTGGCTGGAGCGGCGGACCGGCCCGGTCGCGGTCCAGGGCGACTACGACCCCCGCCGCACCGCGCTCTACCTCTTCGTCGGGTTCGCCGCGGTGGCCGTCCTCGGTGGTCTGTTCGGCGCGATCAAACCGGTACGCCGGCTGCTCGGCCGGTTCCGTCCGGTCGCCGACCCGGCGCGGCGGCGGGGCGCGGTGGCCGCCACGGTGACCGCGCTGGCGCTCGTCGGCTCCACCGTGCTGGCGATGCTCGGCGGGGTGCTGATCGCCGCGAACGGGCACGGCCCGGTCCCGCCGGGCACCGGGCTGGACTGGTCCGTGCTGGCGGTCGGCACCGTGCTGCTCGGCGGCACCAGCGCGTACGGCCGGCGCGGCGGCATCTTCGGCGCCCTGCTGGCGGTCTGCCTGGTGGTGGTGTTCCAGGTCTGGGCCGACGCGCACGACTGGACGATCAGCCGGTGGGCGGTGGGCGGCGCCGTCCTCGGTGCCGGGCTGGTGGTCACCCGACTGGTGGAGACGTTCGGCCGGCCCCGCCCGGCCGGGCCCGCCGCGGGCGCGCCCGCACCGCTCCGGTCGCCCGGCGACGGCACGATCAGCGGCGGTTGGGTGATGCCGCCGAGGCCCGAGCCGACCGACACCTGGCCGTCGGTGCTGCCGGTACGGGACACCGACACCCCGGTCGACGCCTGGGAGGCGCCGCGCTGGGAGAGCGAGCCACGACGGTGGGACACCGACGGCCGCTGACGCCCGCCGCCGGCGTCGCGTCCGGCGGGCCGGAGCTGATCTCGCCGGTTAGGCTCGGCGGCATGACGGAGACTCCTGCCCCCGGCGGCCGTACCTTCGACGAGCTCGACAGGCTCTCCACCGAGGAGCTGCGCGAGCAGGCGTTCCACCTGGCCCGGGAGCGTCGCGACGTGGGGTTCTTCTGGTCGGTGCTGCGGCACCTGCCGAACGCCGACGAGGCCGCCGCCCTGGACGGTGCGCCCAACTCGGTCGGGCCGACCATCGACGAGGCCAACGCGTTGTGGCGCGAGCTGACCGGCCACGGCTACGAGGAGTCCGCGCCGCTGCTGCGTGCCGCCTTCATCGACTACCTGATGAAGCACTGACCCGGTGGCCGCGCGCCGGCCGGCGGCGGTCAGGCGGCCGGGCAGGTTTGCCCGCCGCGGCGGCCCGGGAACTGACCGTCCCATGGCCCTCACCAACCGCCCCCGCACCGTCCCCCGGTACGGCACGGCCGCCGGCACCGGCACGCTCGCCGCGTTCCTGCTCGTCGCGGTCGGCGGCAGCCCGATGTACGTCGGCTGGGCGCAGGAGCACACCGACCCGACCGGTGCGGGCGGCTGGTTCCTGCGGCTGCTGGCCTGGCCGGCCTGGCAGTGGCACGCGGACGAGGGGGTGCTCGCCACCAACCTGCGGGCGATCCTGTTGATCGTGCTGGCCGCGGCGCTGCTCTACCTGCTGCCCGGTCCACAGGTCGACCGGGTGGCGGCCTCGGGCAGCCAGTTCCTCTCCGGCTGGGGCGCGTACGCCCTGGCGGCCGGGCTCAGCGCGCTGCTCGCCACGCTGCTCGGGCCGCACGGCACGCTCTACGCCGCGTTCCAGGCCGCGAGCACCGGCGCCGCGTACGGCCTGTTCGCCGGCTGGATCGTCGGCCTGGCCAGCCTGGGCGGCCGGGCCTGACCTCGCGCGGGATCGTCGGCCTGGCCAGGTCGAGCCGGTCGGGGCGGCCGGGCCTGACCTCGCGCGGGATCGTCGGCCTGGCCAGGTCGAGCCGGTCGGGGCGGCCGGGCCTGACCTCGCGCGGGATCGTCGGCCTGGCCAGGTCGAGCCGGTCGGGGCGGCCGGGCCTGACCTCGCGCGGATGGTCGGCCGGACCGGGTCAGTCGACCGCGCCCAGGGTCAGCACCCGGGTCCGGGCGAGGAGCCCCAGGGGGCGGCCGTCCTCGGTGACCACCGCCCGGTCGGCGCCGGCGGTGAGCAGCGTGCCCAGCGCGTCGTAGGCCGAGCTGCCCAGCGGCACCGTGGGCAGGCCGTCGGCGTCGCCGGCCGGGAGCGGGTCGAGTACCGCGCGGGTCACCGGGGTGACCGCGAGCTGCCGGATGCCCCGGTCGGCGCCGACGAACTCGCGGACGAACGCCGAGGCGGGCGAGCCGAGCAGCGCGGCGGGCCGGTCGTACTGCTCCAGGACGCCGCCCTCGGACAGCACCGCGATCCGGTCGCCCAGCCGGACCGCCTCGTCGAGGTCGTGGGTGACCAGCACGATGGTCTTGCGGACCTCGGCCTGCAACCGGAGGAACTCCTCCTGCAACCGGGTCCGGACGATCGGGTCGACGGCCGAGAACGGCTCGTCCATCAGCAGTACCACCGGGTCGGCGGCGAGCGCCCGCGCGACCCCCACCCGTTGCCGCTGGCCGCCGGAGAGCTCGTGCGGGTAGCGCTTGCCGAACTGCGCCGGGTCGAGCCCGACCAGCTCCAGCAGCTCACCGACCCGGGCCCGGGTCCGTTCCCGGGACCAGCCCAGCAGCCCCGGCACGGTCGCCACGTTGGTGGCCACGGTCTGGTGCGGGAAGAGACCGACGTTCTGGATCACGTAGCCGATGCGACGGCGCAGCGTCACCGGGTCGACCCGGGTGACGTCGTCGTCGCCGAGTAGGATCCGCCCGTCGGTCGGCTCGATCAACCGGTTGATCATCCGCAGCACGGTGGACTTGCCGCAGCCGGACGGGCCGATCAGCACCACCAGCTCGCCTGCCTGGACCTCCAGGCTCAGCTCGCGGACCGCCTCGGTGCCGTCCGGATAGCGCTTGCGGATGCGCTCCAGCGTGATCGAGGCGGCGCCGTGACCGGCGGGGGCCCCCGGGGTAACGTCCACGTGTGTTCCTCCACCTGAGCTACCGGGCCGCCCCGGGTAATCCGTGGTTCTCCTGGCGGTACGTGCGGGACAACTCTGACAGCATCCTCGCCGCGTTGCGCGAGCACACCTGGCTGACCGGCCGGGCCGTGGTGATCGCCGCGCTGGTGGCGCTGCCGCTCGCGGTGGCAGCGTACTGGTTCCGGTCGTTGGCCGCGTCCATCCTGGCGCTGACCGGGGTGCTCTACACGATCCCGTCGCTGGCGCTGTTCGCGTTCCTCGCCCCCTACCTCGGCATCGGCGCGGTGACGGTGCTCACCGTGGTGGCGCTGTACGCGCTGCTGGTGATCGTGCGCAACACGCTGGCCGGCCTGAACCAGGTGCCGCCCGAGGTGCGGGAGGCCGCCGAGGGCATGGGATACGGCCGCTGGGGCCGGCTGTTCCGGATCGAGCTGCCGCTGGCGCTGCCCGGCATCCTCACCGGCCTGCGCCTGGCCACCGTCTCCACGGTCGCGCTGGTCACGGTCGGGGTGGTGGTGGGCCGGGGCGGGCTCGGCCAGCTCATCTTCGCCGGCTTCCAGAACAACTTCTACAAGGCGCAGATCATGACCGGCACGGTGCTCTGCGTGCTGCTGGCGCTGGCGCTCGACCTGGTGCTGGCCGGCGTGGGCCGGCTGCTCACCCCCTGGCTGCGCGGGAGAAACTCGTGAGCGCGAGGAGTACGGCGCCGCGGAGCACCGCGGTCGCGAACGGAAGGTCAGTTCGGTGAACCCGGTGCAGGCGGCCGTGACCTGGCTGAACGACCCGCTGAACTGGACCAATCCGGGCGGCGTGCTGGACCGGCTGGGCGAGCACCTGAGCATGTCCGCCCTGGCGGTGCTGCTCGGCTGCCTGGTGGCCTGGCCGATCGGCCTCTGGCTCGGGCACAGCGGCCGGGGTGGCGGCCTGGTGCTGCTGGTCTCCAACGTCACGCTGGCGATCCCCACCCTGGCCCTGCTGACCATCCTGCCGCTGACCTTCCTCGGGTTCGGCCGCGCGTCCGTGGTGGTGGCGCTCGCCGTGTTCGCGGTGCCGCCGCTGCTGGCGAACGCGTACACCGGGGTGCGGCAGGCCGACGCGGAGGCCCGGGACGCCGCGCGCGGCATGGGGCTCTCCGGCGGGCAGGTGCTGCGCCGGGTGGAGCTGCCGCTCGCGGTGCCCTATCTGGCGGCCGGGTTCCGGACCGCGGCCGTGCAGGTGGTGGCCACCGCCGCCCTGGCGTCCTTCGTCAACGGCGGCGGGCTGGGCCAGATCATCCGCGCCGGCTTCGGCCTCGACATCGCCGCCGGTGGCGGCCAGATCATCGCCGGCGGCGTCCTGGTGGCCGGCCTGGCGCTGCTGGTCGAGGGCGTGCTCGCGGTGCTGGAGCGGCTGGTCACGCCGCGTCCGCTGCGTCGGGTCCAACGGCGGGCGAACCGCCGCGCGGCGGCGGCCACGGCCGGCGGCTGACGCCCGGCGTCCGGGCGGGCACCGAGACGGCGGTCACTGTCGCTCGGCCCCCGGGTGACGATCCGATGACGAAAACCGCTCCGAATTTGTCGTCCCGGTCGGTGAGGATGTTGGGTGAAGTCACGGGCGGCGTACGGATCGCCCGTCGGACACGCGGCCGGCCCGAGAGGGCCGCGCCGGGACACGGAAGGCGGGCATCTGATGCGCGCACGTTCACGGCTGGCCGCGGGGGCCTTCGGCGCCCTCGTCGCGGCGGGTCTTCTCACCGGCTGCGGCGACGCCGGCTCGTCCGGCACCGACGCGCCCCAGGCGGGCGCCTCGGGCGCCGGTTGCGCCCCGGTGGCGGGTGACCAACTCGTCGTCCTCACCGACGACAAGAAGCTCCAGAACACCGACAACGTCCTTCCCGCGATCAACAAGAAGGCGGCCACCCCGCAGCTCGTGGCCGCGCTGGACAAGGTCTCCGCGAAGCTCGACACCACCAAGCTGATTCAGCTCAACCGGGCGGTCGACGTCGACCGGAAGACGCCTCAGGTGGCGGCCCAGGAGTTCGCCGGCGCCAACGGCGTGACCGACGGGATCGAGAAGGGTCCGGGCGGCCAGGTGACGGTCGGCGCCGGCAACTTCAGCGAGAGCCAGACCGTCGCCGAGCTTTACAAGATCGGGCTCACCGCGGCCGGCTACCAGGTCAAGGTGCAGACCATCGGCAACCGGGAGCTCTACGAGCCAGCCCTGGAGAAGGGCCAGATCCAGGTCGTCCCGGAGTACGCCGCCACCATGGCGGAGTTCCTCAACACCAAGGCCAACGGCAAGGACGCCCAGCCGATCTCCTCGCCCGAGCTGGAGAAGACGGTCGCGGCGCTCAAGACCGAGGGCGAGAAGTCCGGCCTGGTGTTCGGCCAGCCGTCCCAGGCGCAGGACCAGAACGCGTTCGCGGTCACCAAGGCCTTCGCCGACAAGTACGGCGTGTCCACGCTCTCCGACCTGGCCGCCAAGTGCTCCGGCCAGGCCACCGTGCTGGCCGGCCCGCCGGAGTGCCCGCAGCGGCCGAAGTGCCAGGCCGGGCTCGTCGAGGTCTACGACTTCAAGGCCGGCTCGTTCAGCTCGTTGGACGCGGGCGGCCCGCAGACCAAGAACGCGCTGAAGACCGGTTCCGCCAGCGTCGGTCTGGTCTTCTCCTCCGACGCGGCGCTCGCCACGAGCTGACCGTTGCCGCCGGCCGGTCGCACCGACCGGCCGGCGGCGCGTCGGGGCTGGTGGCCCGGCCGGCGGTGCGGGCATCCGACTGTGCCGACCCGTTCCGCTCCGGTGGAACTCTCGGTACTCTGCTCACCCATGCCCGCCTCGGTCGCCCCCACCGACAAGCGCCCCCCGACGCTGCTGACGGTCCTGTTCTGGACCGGTGTGGGGTTGGCCCCCCTGGCGGCGCTGATCCTGCTGGTCGCCGACGGCAACGGCACGCTCCGGTTCGGTGCCGTGCTCGCGATCCTCGCCGTCGTGCTGATCGGTCTCTCCATCGCGCTGCGGGCCGACAACGGCGCCGACGGGACCGTGTCCGAGGGGTTGCGCGAGGAGTTGGAGCAGCTCCGGCGGGAGTTGCGGGCCGAGATCGTGGCCGCCGCCCAGCGCGGCAACCAGGCACTCGACCAGGCGCGACGGGCGGAGGACGCGGCCGGCGCGGTGCGCCAGCGGCTCGACGCGGCGGCTGCGGGCCTGGCCGCCCCTTCCGCCGAGGATCGCCCGGGCGGGCGGGCCCGGGTGCCGGTCGTCGGGGGGTACGACGCGGGGGTGCGTCCGGCCGGCCCCGACGAGGACGGGTCGAGCCGGCCGGCCGACGGTCGCTTCGGCACCGACCAGCAGGTCGATACGCCGTGGGCGGGCCGTCCGGACGCCACCGGCCGCCACGTCGACGACCGGGCCGAGCGGTCCGGATCCGACGCGTACGCCGTCGAGGGCCGGGCGCGACCCGAGCCGCATGGCGCCGATCGTGACCGCCCGGCCGGTGAGCACGCGGAGTTCCGCGGCTACCCGACCGCGGCGGCCCGGCCGCGCGCGGAGCGTACGGAGTTCGGCGGCCACGGCACGGAGCCGCCGCCGTCCGCCGGGCGGGACGCGGAACGGGCCGGCGGCGGCGTGTACGGCGCGGCACGGGTGCCCGAACCGGGGGCCCGACCGGAATCGCGTCCGGTCGGGGTGGTCCACCACACCGAGACCGTGCACGTGACCACGCGCCACACCATCGTGGACGGCGGCGGGGACGCGGCCGGTTCCCGGTACGGGGGGTACGCCGGCCGTTGGTCCCCGTCGGCGGAGGAACGGCCGAGGGGTGCGGAGCCGGCCGGACCGCGCGGTGCCGGCCACCGCGAGCCGGCCGGGGACGAGCCGGCGCGCTCCGGTTGGCCCGCTGCCGGGGAGGACGCCTGGCCCGGAGCGCCCCGGTCCGACCCGGATCGGGCCTGGCCCGGTGCCCGGGTCGACGGCCCGGCGTGGCCGGGCGGGCGGGGCGACGGTGCGGGCGACGGCCCGGCGTGGCCGGGCGCGCGGGACGACGGTGCGGGCGACGGCCCGGCGTGGCCGGGCGGGCGGGACGACGGCTTCCGGTCGGGCCCGCCCGGCGACGGACGATCCCGGGGCGGCGAGGGGCGGGAGCACCCGTGGGCCGGCGTCGGCCGTGCCGCCGGCGGTGACCGGGGCTGGCCGGCGCGGCCGGCGGAGGACGGTTGGTCGACCGGCTCGCGGTCGGGCCGGCCGGCGGACGAGCAGCGCCCCTGGCCCGGGGCGGATGACGACCGGGCCGGGCGGCCGTCGGCCGCGGAGGCCGGTTGGCGGCCGACCGGGGCGCACGAGCGGGCGGCGCCGCCCGAACCGTACGGCGGGGCGGCGGTCGGGGAGCCGGACGGCGGCCACTGGTCCGAGTTGCGCGCCGGCAACCGCTGGGCCGAGGTCCGCGACGACGGTCAGGGGCGCGAGGTCCGGGTCGGGGAGCGGCGGGCCGCGGTGCACGCCGACGGCGGCAGCACCGGGTACCGGGTCGAGGACCGGTGGGCCTCCGTCCGGGGCACGCCATCCGGCCACCACGGCACCGGCCCGGCGTACCCCGATTCCGGCGCGTCGCGGCGGGAGGCGGCGTACCCCGACGTCGGCGTGCCGCGGCACGACCGGGAGTCGCCGCCGGGCGGCGGCTGGTCGGGGGAGGGGCAGCCGGCGCTGCCGGCCGGCGGCGTGCCGATGCCGGACGCGTGGCGACCGCCGACCCAACGCAGCGGCCAGCCCGAGTGGCGGCAGCCCGGGCCGGAGTGGCGGCAGCCCGAACCGGAGTGGCAGCCCGAGCCGGAGTGGCGCCGTCCGGAGCCGGACGGCTACGGCCCGACGCCCCGGGACACCGCCGACCGCTGGCGCTGACCGTGGCCCGACCGCCCGTGCGGCGGTGCCGCCGCGCCGGAGGTCACTTGTCGATGTCGCCCACCACGAAGAACATCGACCCGAGGATGGCGATCAGGTCCGGCACCAGGCACCCGGGCAGCAGCGTCGACAGTGCCTGCACGTTCGCGTACGAGGCGGTGCGCAGCTTCAACCGCCACGGCGTCTTCTCGCCCCGGGACACCAGGTAGTAACCGTTGATGCCGAGCGGGTTCTCGGTCCAGGCGTACGTGTGCCCCTCGGGGGCCTTGACGACCTTCGGCAGCCGGGTGTTCACCGGCCCGCCGATCCGGTCCACCCGGTCCAGGCACTGCTCGGCGAGGTCGAGCGACGCGTACACCTGGTCGAGCAGCACCTCGAACCGGGCGTGGCAGTCCCCGGCGGTCTTCGTCACCACCGGCACGTCGAGCTGGTCGTAGGCCAGGTAGGGCTCGTCCCGGCGCAGGTCGAGGTCGAGCCCGGAGGCGCGGCCGACCGGCCCGGACGCGCCGAACGCGGCGGCGTCGGCCGCGGAGAGCACGCCGACGCCGACGGTGCGGGCCAGGAAGATCTCGTTGCGGCGGATCAGGTGGTCGAGGTCGGGCATCCGTCGGCGGACCTCGCCGATGGCGGCGCGGGCGCGGCCGGTCCAGCCGGCCGGCACCTCCTCCTTCAGGCCGCCGACCCGGTTGAACATGTAGTGGATCCGACCGCCGGAGACCTCCTCCATCACCGCCTGGATGGTCTCCCGTTCCCGGAACGCGTAGAACATCGGCGTGATCGCGCCGATCTCCAACGGATACGAGCCGAGGAACATCAGGTGGTTGAGCACCCGGTTCAGCTCGGCCAGCGCCATCCGCAGCCAGGTGGCGCGCTCCGGCACCTCCATGCCCATCAGCCGTTCCACCGCGAGCACCACGCCCAGCTCGTTGGAGAACGCGGAGAGCCAGTCGTGCCGGTTGGCGAGCACGATGATCTGCCGGTAGTCGCGTACCTCGAAGAGTTTCTCCGCGCCCCGGTGCATGTAGCCGACGATCGGCTCGGCGGCGACGACCCGCTCGCCGTCGAGCACCAGGCGCAGGCGCAGCACGCCGTGCGTCGACGGGTGCTGCGGCCCGATGTTGAGCACCATGTCGGTGCCGAGCTGCTCACCGCCGGCGCCGGTCCCGACGGTCAGTTCGCGGAGGTCGCCGGCGTCCGTGGTCATGCCCGTCATCGTGCCAGAAGCGGGTCGAGGTCGACGCCGACCGGCTGCCACAGCCACCAGTGCCCGCCGAGGCCGGCCGGGTCGGTCAGCTCGGCCACCGCCGACGCCGCGGCCAGCGCCCGCAGGTAGCCGGCCGGGTCCCGGGAGGCCAGGCTCAGCGGCGGTCGCCCGCCGTCGGCCCCGAGCGCCCGCACCGCCGCCCGCTGCGACACCAGGGTGTACGCACACCGGGCGACCCGCTCACCGGCGGAGGCGACCGAGTCCATGGCGACGTGCGCGGTCACGTCGCACGACCCGTCCGGCACCGGTGGCACCTGCCGTCCGTCCCGGTACCCGGTCAACGTCCCGTCCACCGGCCGCGACTCCCGCAGGTGCCCGTAGTCCACGGCCAGCGCCGCCCCCCGCCGCACCTGCCCCACGGCCTCCGCCCAGGCCTGGTCCCGCTCCCGCCCGATCTCCACCCGCCCCCACCCGCCCGGCTGCCCCCACCCGCCCGACCACCCGCGCTCGTCGCTGATCAAGGAGTTGGCGTCGCCGTTCGGTGTCGGGCCCGACGCGAACTCCTTGATCACGTGGGACGGCGGAGGCGGGAGCGGCCACCAGCGGGTGAGCCAGGCGGCGTCGGCGGGGGAGAGGGCAGGGCCGAGCGTCTCGCGGGCGGTGGCGGGGTCGACCAGGAGGTGGCGCCAGCCGTCGGGGGTGTGGGTGGCGACGTCCAGGGGGGTGTTGTCCAGCCACTCGGTCGCCAGCAGCAGGCCGGTGATGCCCGCCGGGATGTCGGGTCGCCACTCGATCTCCGCGGGCAGGTCGGCCGGGCGGGCGGCCTTCTCCACCGCGACGAAACGGATCCGCTCCGCCAGCGACGGCCCGGTGGGCGTCGCCACGACGGCCCCCAGCAACGCGCGGAGCAGCTCGGCCCGACCGGCGCCCACGTCGACCACGTCCAGCCGGGCGGGGTGATCGAGCGCGAGGTCGAGTGCGGTGAGGACGTGCCCGAGACACGACGCGAACACCGGGGACGCGTGCACGCTGGTGCGGAAGTGGGCGGCCGGGCCCCGACCTGCCACGAAGAAGCCGTTCGGGCCGTACAGCGCGGCCTCCATCGCGTCGCGCCAGCGGAGCGCCATCAGTTCATTCCTCGTTCAGGGGGCGTCACCGTGCTGACCCTACGGTGACCGGACATGAGACGAACCACGATTCCCGCGCTGGTCGCGGTGTCCCTGTTGCTGGCCTCGGCCCCGGCGGTGGCCGCGCCCACCGCCGACGCCCCACGCCCGGTCCGCGCGGTGACGGAGACCCCCTCACTCTTCGACGACGAGGCCGGCGGCGACGCGGACGCCGACGACCCGGCGATCTGGGTGCACCCGACCGACCGGGCCGGCAGCCTGGTCATCGCCACCGCGAAGAACGGCGGCCTGCGGGTGTACGACCTGCGGGCACGCGAGCGGCAGGCGGTGGCGACGCCACCGGCGCCGGGGCCGGACGACGAGGCGGGCCGCTTCAACAACGTGGACCTGGTGGCGGGTTTCCGGCTGGGCGGGCGTTCCGCTGATCTGGCCGTGGTCACCGACCGGGGACGCGACCAACTGCGCTTCTTCCGGATCGACGGGCGGACCCGGATGCTCACCGACGTGACCGCCCCGGATGTGCCGTTCGTGTTCAGCGCGGACCAGGCCGAGGTCAACGAGCAGCGCACCGCCTACGGGCTGGGCACGTACGTCGACGCCACCGGCGCCGCGTACGCGGTGGTGAGCCGGCGCAGCACCCCGGAGGTGGGGCTGTTCCGGCTGGTGGAGCGGGCCGGACGGGTCAGCTACCGGCCGGTCGACCGGCTGGTGCTGCCGTCGACGTTCACCCTGCCGAACGGGGCCACCTGGTCGCCGTGCACCGACCCGGGCGACGGCCCGCAGGTCGAGGGGACCGTGGTGGACCCGGACACCGGTGTGGTCCACCTGGCCCAGGAGAAGGTCGGTCTCTGGCGTACCCGGCTGGTCGGTGGCCGGTTCGTCGGCGCCCCGCGGTCCGTCGAGCGGGTCCGTGAGTACGGCGTGCCGGCCACCTTCGACGCCGAGGAGGACGACTGCGTGACCGACTACGCGGCCGACCCCGGCTTCGGCGGCCGGATCGCCCAGGACGTGGAGGGGCTGACCATCCACCGGACCGGACGGTCCACCGGCACCCTGATCGTCTCCAGCCAGGGTGACGACACCTTCTACACCTACGACCGGCGTACCGATCGGCCCATCGGCCGGTTCGCGGTGGTCGACGGGCGCGTGGACGGCTCGCAGGAGTGCGACGGCGCGGCGGTGACCGCCACCCCGCTGCCCGGTTATCCGGGTGGCCTGCTGGTGGTGCACGACGGCCGGAACACCCCGGAGTCGGCCGACGGGGACGGCGGGGCCCGGCCCGACACGAACTTCAAGTTCGTCGACGCCGGTTTCCTCCGCTCCTCGCGCTGACCGGGCGGAACGGGGTCGCCGTGTTCATCAGCGGCGGCCCCCTCGGCGCGGGCGGTGAAGGTTTTCACACCTTCTTGTTCCGCCTCCCTGGCCGCGGCGCATACTTGCCATCGACCGGTACCCCCTTCGAGGACTGGATCGCTGCCATGAGCGCACCGCTGCGCCCGCGGGCCCACCGCGCCCCGCTCGCCTTTCCCCGTACCCTCACCGTCGGTGTGCTCGGCGCCGGCCGGGTCGGCGCCGTGCTCGGCGCGGCGCTCGCCGCCGCCGGTCACCGGGTGGTCGCCGCGTCCGGCGCGTCCGGCGCCTCGCGGGCCCGGCTGGCGTTGCTGCTGCCGCAGACCCCGCACCGTGCCGCGCCCGCCGTGGCGCGCGCCGCCACCGACCTGCTGATCGTGGCGGTCCCCGACGACGTCCTGGCCGGGGTGGTCGCCGAACTGGCCGCGAGCGGCGCGCTGCGCCCCGGCCAGGTGGTGGCGCACACCTCCGGCGCGCACGGGTTGGCCGTGCTCGCGCCGGCCGCCGAGGCCGGCGCCCGGCCGCTCGCGCTGCACCCGGCGATGACCTTCACCGGTACGCCGGACGACCTGTCCCGCCTGGCCGGCAGCTCCTACGGGGTGACCGCCCCGGCCGAGCTGCGCCCGTTCGCGGCCCGGCTGGTGGCGGACCTGGGCGGCGTGCCGGAGTGGGTGGGCGAGGCGGACCGGCCGCTCTACCACGCGGCGCTCGCGCACGGCGCGAACCACCTGGTGACAGTGGTCAACGACGCCGCCGACCGGCTGCGTGACGCCGGGGTGGACCGGCCGGAGAAGGTGCTCGCCCCGCTGCTGCGCGCCGCCCTGGAGAACGCGCTGCGGCTGGGCGACGACGCGCTGACCGGCCCGGTGTCCCGGGGCGACGCGGGCACCGTACGCCGGCACCTGGACCGGCTGGCCGCGACCGCGCCGGAATCGGTGCCGGCCTACCTGGCGTTGGCCCGACGGACGGCGGACCGCGCGGTCGCGGCGGGCCGGCTGCGCCCGGCGGACGCGGCGCCGCTGCGGGACGTGCTGGACGGGATGGAGGTGGCGGCGTGAGCGCGAGGAGCGAGTCGGGTTCGCGAGCCGCTCGGTCGCGAGCCGAGGGAGGTACGGCGTGAGCGCGAGGAGTGAGTCGGGTTTGCGAGCCCCGCAGTCGCGAACTGAGGGAGGCACGGCGTGACGGTGGGCGTGCTGCACACGCGTAAGGAGTTGGCGGCGGCCCGCGCCGGGCTGACCGGCACGGTCGGGGTGGTGATGACCATGGGCGCGCTGCACGCGGGGCACGAGACGCTGCTGCGGGCCGCCCGGGAGCAGGCCGACCACGTGCTGGTGACGATCTTCGTGAATCCGCTCCAGTTCGGCCCGAACGAGGACTTCGACCGCTACCCGCGCACGCTCGACGCGGACCTGGAGATCTGCCGCCGGGCCGGGGTGGACCTGGTCTTCGCGCCCCCGGTGAACGAGATGTATCCGGAGGGACAGCCGACGGTGCGGCTCGACCCGGGCCCGCTCGGCGAGGACCTGGAGGGCCTCAGCCGGCCCGGCTTCTTCCACGGGGTGCTCACCGTGGTCATGAAGCTGCTCCAGCTCACCCGCCCGGACCTGGCCTTCTTCGGCGAGAAGGACTACCAGCAGCTCACCCTGGTCCGCCGGATGGTCCGCGACCTCGACGTGCCGACCGGGATCGTCGGCGTGCCGACCG
Organism: Micromonospora sp. DSM 45708; assembly: GCF_039566955.1. Lineage (NCBI taxonomy): Bacteria > Bacillati > Actinomycetota > Actinomycetes > Micromonosporales > Micromonosporaceae > Micromonospora > Micromonospora schwarzwaldensis. The sequence goes on from NZ_CP154796.1 coordinate 6,956,817, forward strand.
TACGCGAGCCGGACGGCCTGGCGTTGTCCAGCCGCAACCGTTACCTCTCCGCGTCGGAGCGGCGGGCCGCGTTGAGCCTCTCCGCCGCGCTGCGCGCCGGTGCGGCGGCGGCGGAGCGGGGTGACGACGCGGGCGCGGTGCTGGCCGCCGCCCACCGGGCGTTCGACGCGCCGGGGGCCCGCCTCGACTACCTGGTGCTCACCGACACGAACCTGGAGCCCGGCCCGGTCTCCGGCGCGGCCCGGCTGCTGATCGCCGCCTGGGTGGGCGCCACCCGCCTGATCGACAACGCGGCGATCCACCTCGCGCCGCGTCCCTGACCCCACCACGAAATGCGGAAAGGCACCCCGATGCTCCGGACCATGCTCAAGTCGAAGATCCACCGGGCCACGGTGACCCAGGCCGACCTGCACTACGTCGGCTCGGTGACCGTGGACGAGGATCTGCTGGACGCGGCGGACCTGCTCCCCGGCGAGCAGGTCGCGATCGTGGACGTCACCAACGGCGCCCGGCTGGAGACGTACGTGATCCCGGGTCGCCGGGGCAGCGGCGTGATCGGCATCAACGGTGCCGCCGCGCACCTGGTGCACCCCGGTGACCTGGTCATCCTCATCTCGTACGGGCAGATGGACGACGCCGAGGCCCGGACCTGGCAGCCCCGGGTGGTGCACGTCGACGCCGACAACAGGGTCGTCGACCTCACCGCCGACCCCGCCACGGCCGCCCCCGGCACCGCCGGCGCCCCCATCCCCAACCCCCTGGCCGCCGCCCTGACCTGACCCGTCCCACCCCCGCGCCCGCCCCGCCCCCGCGATCTTGCGGTTGGTGTCCTTCGTTCGTCCGGTTCGCCCCGTTCGTCGGGGCGGAAACCGCAAGATCGGCGGACGGGGGGCGGGGCAGGGGTCGGGTCGGGGCGGGCGCGGTCTGTTACCGGAAGGTCATTTTCGGCTACCCTGGGCGGGCCGTCGGAATCGACGGTCGTCGGGCTGGGGGAGGCGCGATGGGCCGTGCGATGCGCAGCCTCGTCGCCGCGGTGGTCGCGGGCGTGATGCTGGCCGGGTGTGCCTCGTCGGGCGGGGTGGACGGGGATCTCGCCGACGACTGGCCGGCGCTGGGTGCTCCCGGGCCGTTCACGCCGGTGGCCGGCGTCTGCCAGGTCGCCGACTTCACCCCGACCGTGGGTCTGGCCGGCTACGCGCCGGTCGGCTGCGACCTGCCGCACCGGGTGGAGACGGTGCACGTCGGTGCGTTCACCGTCGACCGGGCCACCCCGCCGGCGCTCACCTCGCCGGAGCTGCGTACCGCGTTCGCCGAGTGCGACACCCGGGCCCGCGGCTACGTCGGCGACGACTGGCGTGCCGGCCGGCTCCGGCTGGCCGTGGCGACGCCCACCGGCACCGGGTGGACGGCCGGCTCCCGCTGGTTCCGGTGCGACCTGACCGAGCTGAACACGACCGAGGCGGCGGCCACCGTGGTGACCCGGACGGGCAGCCTGCGCGACGCGCTCAGGCAGCCGTCCCGGCTGCGCCTGGGCTGCCAGCGCACCGGGCAGGACCGGCGGCGGGTGCAGACGCTCACCCAGGTCGACTGCGCGACGGCGCACGACGCCGAGTTCGTCGGCGTGTGGGTGGCACCGGACCGGCCGTACCCGAGCCGGCCGGCGGACTGGGCCCCGCTCTACGCCGGCTGCTACACCGCCGTCGCGCGCTGGACCGGCGTGCCCGCCGACGCGGTGCTGCCGTACCGCAGCGACGTGGTGGTCCGGCCGCCCGGCGCCGGCCGCTGGGCGGTCGGCGACCGCGGGGTCCGCTGCTACCTGTGGCTCAGCCACCGCAAGGTGAGCGTCTCGTTGAAGGGCGCCGGCCCGGCCGGGATGCCGGTCCGGACGAGGTAGCCGGAACCACTCGTCCCGCCCCCGCCGCCCGGGACGAGGATGCTTCGGGTTGACTGTGCTCATGGACCTTCCCACGGTCGACCTGCCGGTCCTGCCCCGGCTGCTCGCCGCGCCCGCGCCCGGTTGGGTGGAGACCACCGACGTGATCGTGGTCGGCTCCGGCGTCGCCGGGCTGACCGCCGCGCTGCACCTGCGTGAGGCCGGCCTGCACGTCACGGTCGTCACCAAGGTCGACATCGACGAGGGCTCCACCCGCTGGGCGCAGGGCGGCATCGCCGCGGTGCTCGACCCGGCGGACAGCCCGGCCGCGCACGCCCACGACACCGAGGTGGCCGGCGTCGGCCTCTGCGACCCGGCGACGGTGCGGGTGCTGGTGGAGGAGGGCCCGACCCGGCTGCGCGAGTTGATGCGGATCGGGGCGGAGTTCGACCGCAACCCGGACGGCTCCCTGATGCTCACCCGGGAGGGCGGTCACCGGGCCGACCGGATCGTGCACGCCGGCGGCGACGCCACCGGCGCGGAGGTGCAGCGGGCGCTGCACGCCGCGGTGCGCCGCGACCCGTGGATCCGGCTGGTCGAGCACGCGCTGGTGCTGGACCTGCTGCGCGCGCCGGGAGACGGGCCGGGTGGGCTCGGACCGGCCTGCGGGATCACGCTGCACGTGCTCGGCGAGGGCAGCGAGGACGGCGTCGGCGCGATCCTCGGCCGTGCGGTGGTGCTGGCCACCGGCGGGATGGGGCAGGTCTTCGCCGCCACCACCAATCCGGCGGTCTCCACCGGCGACGGGGTGGCGCTGGCGCTGCGCGCCGGCGCGGCCGTCACCGACCTGGAGTTCGTGCAGTTCCACCCGACCGCGCTGATCGTGCCGGCCGGCGGGCCGGACGCCGGTCTCGCGCAGCAGCCGCTGGTCTCCGAGGCGCTGCGGGGCGAGGGCGCCCACCTGGTCGACGGCGACGGCAAGCGGTTCATGGTCGGCCAGCACGAGCTGGCCGAGCTGGCCCCCCGGGACGTGGTGGCCAAGGGCATCCACCGGGTGCTCCTGGCCACCGGCGCGGAGCACGTCTTCCTGGACGCGCGGCACCTGGGCGGCGACTTCCTGGCCCGGCGGTTCCCGACCATCGTGGCGTCCTGCCTGGCCATCGGCGTGGACCCGGCGACCGACCTGATCCCGGTCGCGCCGGCCGCCCACTATGCCTCCGGTGGCGTCCGGACCGACCTGCACGGCCGCACCTCGATCCCCGGCCTGTACGCCTGCGGCGAGGTGGCCTGCACCGGCGTGCACGGCGCCAACCGGCTGGCCAGCAACTCGCTGCTGGAGGGGCTGGTCTTCTCCCGGCGGATCGCCGAGGACATCGCCGCCGGCCTGCCCGAGCAGGCCCGACCGGCGGAGACCGGCGCCTGGGTGGGTGGGCCGGGCCGGCTGGTGCCGGCGGCGGGCACGCCGGAGCTGCAACGGGCGATGACCCGGGGCGCGGGCGTGCTCCGCTCGGCGGAGACGCTGGCCGCCACCGCCGACACGCTCCGCGCGCTGGGCGAGGGGCGGGGCGTGCCGCGTACCGCCGACTGGGAGGCGACGAACCTGCTCACCGTGGCGTCGACGCTTGTCGCCGCCGCGTACGCCCGGCAGGAGACGCGGGGCTGCCACTGGCGGGAGGACCACCCGGTGGCCGACGACCGGTGGCGGGGGCACCTGGTGGCCGGGGTGGGCCCGGACGGGCGGCTCGCCGAGCGGTGGGAGAACCCGCCGGCCTCGCAGACGCGAACGTCGTGAACGAGGAGAGGAACTGATGATCGAGTCGACGGTGCGGGCGTTGCGGGACGGCGGCCTGGACCCGGAGCGGGTCCGGCGGGTCGTGGTCGACGCGCTGACCGAGGACCTGGGCGCGGACTTCCTCGACGTGACGAGCGTCGCCACCGTCCCGGTCGAGCAGCGGGACACGGCCGACCTGGTGGCGCGCGAGGACGGCGTGGTGGCCGGGTTGCCGGTGGCCGCCGCCGTGTTCGAGCTGGTGGGCGACGTGACCGGCGCCGGCCGTACGGTCGAGGTGTCGCTGGTGGCCCACGACGGTCAGCGGGTGGCGCGCGGCGACGTGCTGGCGACCGTGACCGGGCCGACCCGGCTGCTGCTCACCGCCGAGCGGACGGCGCTCAACCTGCTCTCCCGGATGTCCGGCGTGGCGACGCATACCCGGGCCTGGGCCGACGCGCTGGCCGGCACGAAGGCGATGGTGCTGGACACCCGCAAGACCACGCCGGGGTTGCGCGCGCTGGAGAAGTACGCGGTCCGGGCCGGCGGCGGCACCAACAAGCGGATGGGCCTGCACGACATCGCCATGATCAAGGACAACCACAAGCTGGCGGCCGGCGGGATCGCGCCCGCGTTCCGGCGGGTCCGGGAGGCGTTCCCGGACGTGCCGGTGCAGGTGGAGGTGGACACGCTGGCCGAGGCGGTGGAGGCGGTCGAGGCCGGGGCGGGCTTCCTGCTGCTGGACAACATGACCCCGGCGCAACTGCGCGAGGTGGTGGCCGTGGTGGGCGACCGGGCGGAGCTGGAGGCGACCGGCGGGCTGACCCTGCCGGTGGCGGCCGAGTACGGCGCGACCGGCGTCGACTTCCTCTCCGTCGGCGCGTTGACCCACTCCTCGCCGATCCTCGACATCGCCCTCGACCTGCGCGAGGAATGACCGTCTAGGCTGCCGCTGTGCTGCTCTGCATCGACATCGGAAACACCAACACCGTGCTGGCGACCTTCGACGGCGACAAGCTGGTGCACTCGTGGCGGATCAAGACCGACGCCCGTTCCACCGCGGACGAGCTGGGCCTGATGTTCCGCGGGCTGCTGGCCGGTGACGCCGTGGAGATCACCGGGGTGGCCGCCTGCTCGACCGTGCCGGCCGCGTTGCGGTCGCTGCGCACCATGCTGAGCCGCTACTACGCCGACCTGCCCAGCGTGATCGTCGAGCCGGGGGTCCGGACCGGCGTGCAGCTCGCCATCGACAACCCGAAGGAGGTGGGCGCGGACCGGGTGGTCAACACGCTGGCCGCGTACACGCTCTACGGCGGGCCGTCGATCGTGGTCGACTTCGGCACCACCACCAACTTCGACGTGATCAGCGGCCGGGGCGAGTTCCTCGGCGGGGCGTTCGCGCCCGGCATCGAGATCTCCTTCGACGCGCTGGCCGCCCGCGCCGCGCAGTTGCGCAAGGTGGAGGCCACCCGGCCGCGCTCGGTGATCGGCAAGAACACGGTCGAGTGCCTCCAGTCCGGCCTCTACTTCGGCTTCGCCGGCCAGGTGGACCGGATCGTCGAGCGGATGTCCGAGGAGTTGGGCGAGGTGAAGGCGGTGATCGCCACCGGCGGGCTGGCCTCGCTGGTGGTGGGCGAGTGCCGCACCATCACCCACCAGGAGCCGATGATCACCCTGATCGGGTTGCGGATGGTCTACGAGCGCAACACCTGACGTCAGCGCCGCCGCGCGCGGAGCACGATCGTGCGGTACGGCAGCTCCACGGTGGCCCGGCCGGTCAGCTCGGGGTGGGTGGCGAACAGCTCGGCCAGCCCGGCGTCGACGCGCGTCCGTTCCGCCGGCGTGGCGGTCAGCCAGTAGGAGCGGGTGTGCAGCATGGCCACCAGCTCGTCCGGCGTGAGCGTGGTGGCGTGCGTGAACTCGCCCACCTCGACCGGGGTGAAGGCGGCGCCGAAGTCGGCGTACCGCTCGGTCACGTCGCCCGCGTTGTGGTCGAGGTGGGCGATCCGGGTCAGCTCCGCCACCCAGCCGACCCGCTCGTCCCGGACGTTCCACACCGGCGCGAACGTGCCGCCCGGGCGCAGCACGCGGGCGACCTCGGCATGCGCGCGTGCCCGGTCGAACCAGTGGTAGGCCTGCCCGACCAGCACCGCGTCGGCGGTGTCGTCCGGCAGCGGCACCGCCTCCGCGCTGCCGGCCAGCGCCGTCGTGCCCGGCGTGCCGGCCGCCAGTTGCGCCCGCATCCCCGGATCGGGTTCCACGGGTACGACGTGGTGCCCGAGCGCCGCCAGGCCGCGGGTGAGGATGCCGGTGCCGGCGCCGAGGTCCACCACCCGGGCCGGGGCCGGCGACCCGTCCAGCGCCCAGCGCAGTGCCGCCTCGGGATAGCGGGGCCGGAATCGGTCGTACTCGGCGGCGGCGGTGCCGAACGACAGCGCCGCAGTGGGGTCCGTCATGGCGGGCAGGTTATCCCGTAACGGCCGGCACGCCGCTTGAGTACGCTCATGGGCTGACCCCGCCGATGTTCCCCAAGGCTTGAGGAAGCGTGCCGTGACCGAGCAGAACGCCCTGCCAACCGACCCCGCCGACGACCTTCCCGAGCAGATGAAGGTCCGCCGGGAGAAGCGGGACCGGATGCTCGCCGAGGGCGTCGAGCCGTACCCGGTCGGCTTTCCCCGGACCACCACGCTGGCGCGGCTGCGTGAGCGCTACGCCGACCTGCCCACCGACACCGCCACCGGCGACCGGGCCTCGGTCACCGGGCGGGTGATCTTCATCCGGAACACCGGCAAGCTCTGCTTCGCCACGCTGCGTGACGGTGACGGCACGGAGCTCCAGGCGATGCTCTCGCTGGACCGGGTCGGCCCGGAGCGGCTGGCGGACTGGAAGCGCCTGGTGGACCTCGGCGACCACGTCGGCGTGACCGGCGAGGTGATCACCAGCCGGCGCGGCGAGCTGTCGGTGCTGGCCGACGAGTGGACGGTCACCGCCAAGGCGCTGCGCCCGTTGCCGGTGGCGCACAAGCCGCTGAGCGAGGAGTCCCGGGTCCGCCAGCGCTACGTCGACCTGGTGGTCCGTCCGCAGGCCCGGCAGATGGTGCGGACCCGGTCCGCCGCGGTCCGCAGCCTGCGGGACACCCTGCACGGGCAGGACTTCATCGAGGTCGAGACGCCGATGCTGCAACTGCTGCACGGCGGCGCGACCGCCCGGCCATTCGTGACCCACAGCAATGCGCTCGACACCGATCTGTATCTGCGAATCGCACCGGAACTGTTTCTCAAGCGGGCGGTCGTGGGTGGCGTCGACCGCGTCTTCGAGATCAACCGCAACTTCCGTAATGAGGGCATCGACTCCTCGCACTCGCCCGAGTTCGCGATGCTGGAGGCGTACCAGGCCTACGGCGACTACGACACGATGGCCGCGCTGACCCAGAATCTGGTGCAGCAGGCCGCCATCGCGGTCGCCGGCTCGACCGTGGTGACCCACGCCGACGGCCGCGAGTTCGACCTGGGCGGCGAGTGGCGGTCGGTGACGCTGTTCGGTGTTCTTTCCGAAGCGCTCGGTGAGGAAGTCACCGTCCGCACCGAAAGGTCACGCCTGGTCGAGTACGCGGACAAGGTCGGCCTCCCCGTCGACCCGAAGTGGGGTCCCGGCAAGCTGGCCGAGGAGTTGTTCGAGGAACTGGTGGTGCCGTCCCTGGAGGCGCCCACGTTCGTCCGCGACTACCCGGAGGAGACCAGCCCGTTGACCCGGGCGCACCGGAGCGAGCCCGGTCTGGCCGAGAAGTGGGACCTCTACGTGCTCGGTTTCGAGTTGGGCACCGCGTACTCCGAGCTGGTGGACCCGGTCGTGCAGCGGGAGCGGCTGGTGGCCCAGGCGCAGCTCGCGGCACGTGGCGACGACGAGGCCATGCGACTCGACGAGGACTTTCTCCGGGCGATGGAGTACGGAATGCCGCCGGCCGGCGGTATGGGAATGGGAATCGACCGGCTCCTGATGGCGCTGACCGGCCTGGGAATTCGGGAAACCATCCTGTTCCCCTTGGTCCGGCCGGAGTAGTAGGGCCGCAAAGCTTCGCCGGCTTGTTACGCCGTCCTATTGACGGAGCAAGCATCGGGCAGGTTATCGTGCTCAGAGTAATGCAGGAGCGCAACCCTGCTCGAAAGGAATGTGGGACGTGGCCAAGCAGATCATTCACAAGCTGGTCGATGACCTGGACGGCGGGGACGCTGACGAGACTGTCAAGTTCGCGCTGGACGGCGTGCAGTACGAGATCGACCTCTCGGCTTCCAACGCTGAAAAATTGCGCGATGCATTCGCGCAGTACATCGCGCACGGCACGAAGGTCGGTCGCGGCGGAGTGGTCGTGGGTGGCCGGGCCGCGCGTGGCCGGGGCGGCGCGACCGCCGACCGCGAGCAGAACCGGGCCATCCGCGAGTGGGCCAAGAAGGCCGGCAAGGACATCTCCGACCGGGGTCGGATCCCGCAGGAGATCGTGGACGAGTACCACGCCAAGGCGGGGCACTGACCCCGACGCACGCGACGGCGACTGACGCCGGCCCGGAGGACGACTCCGGGCCGGCGTCGCCGCTTTCGACCTTTTCGTGTCCGATGTCCGCTTCCCGGTCGGGTGTCGGTGGGCGGGTCGGCCGGCCCGTCCGGCACGGGAAGAATCCGGCGTCCGGGGGAGTTGTCCACAGGCGGTGGAGAATCCGTCCACAGGCTGTGGACGACCGCGGCGGGCGCGTCGGCGCCGCCGGAGCCCGCTCGACCGGGCTCTCCGCCGGAGGTCGAATTTCGCTCTGCGCGTACAGGCGGGGGTCCCGGAACACCTCCTGAGCGTGGACGGTTGGCAGAAACGACGTCGGAACGGTCATCGGCGGGGTCACACGACCTCAGCGGAGACGGTCCGCGGCGATAGAGTAAGGAGGCACGGACGCCCGTCCCGGACGTCCGCGCACCGGCCCCGCCGAGATCTGACCATCAAGGCGCACGGCATGTGAGGAGCACGAGGGCATGTTCGAGCGGTTCACCGACCGAGCGCGACGGGTTGTCGTCCTGGCCCAAGAAGAGGCCCGGATGCTCAACCACAACTACATCGGCACGGAGCACATCCTGCTGGGCCTGATCCACGAGGGTGAGGGTGTCGCGGCAAAGGCCCTGGAGAGCCTCGGCATCTCCCTGGAGGGCGTCCGTCAGCAGGTCGAGGAGATCATCGGCCAGGGCCAGCAGGCGCCGAGCGGGCACATCCCGTTCACGCCGCGGGCCAAGAAGGTGCTGGAGCTGTCGCTGCGCGAAGCGCTCCAGCTCGGCCACAACTACATCGGCACCGAGCACATCCTGCTCGGCCTGATCCGTGAGGGCGAGGGCGTGGCCGCCCAGGTGCTGGTCAAGCTCGGCGCCGACCTCAACCGGGTCCGCCAGCAGGTGATCCAGCTGCTCTCCGGCTACCAGGGCAAGGAGCCGGCCGCGGCGGGCGCCGCGCCGGGCGAGGCCGCGCCGTCGACCAGCCTCGTGCTGGACCAGTTCGGCCGCAACCTGACCCAGGCCGCCCGCGAGGGCAAGCTCGACCCGGTCATCGGGCGCGAGAAGGAGATCGAGCGGGTCATGCAGGTGCTGTCCCGCCGCACCAAGAACAACCCGGTGCTGATCGGTGAGCCCGGCGTCGGCAAGACCGCCGTGGTGGAGGGGCTGTCCCAGAAGATCATCAAGGGCGAGGTGCCCGAGACGCTGAAGGACAAGCAGCTCTACACGCTCGACCTCGGCGCCCTGGTGGCCGGTTCGCGTTACCGCGGTGACTTCGAGGAGCGCCTCAAGAAGGTGCTCAAGGAGATCCGCACCCGCGGCGACATCATCCTGTTCATCGACGAGATCCACACCCTGGTCGGCGCGGGCGCCGCCGAGGGCGCGATCGACGCCGCCAGCATCCTCAAGCCGATGCTGGCCCGCGGCGAGCTGCAGACCATCGGCGCCACCACGCTCGACGAGTACCGCAAGCACCTGGAGAAGGACGCCGCGCTCGAGCGCCGCTTCCAGCCGATCCAGGTGGGTGAGCCGTCGCTGGCCCACACCATCGAGATCCTCAAGGGCCTGCGGGACCGCTACGAGGCGCACCACCGCGTCTCGATCACCGACGCGGCTCTCGTGGCCGCCGCGACCCTCGCCGACAGGTACATCTCCGACCGGTTCCTGCCGGACAAGGCGATCGACCTGATCGACGAGGCCGGTGCCCGGATGCGCATCCGCCGGATGACCGCGCCGCCGGACCTGCGTGACTTCGACGAGCGCATCGCCCAGGTGCGCCGCGACAAGGAGTCCGCGATCGACGCGCAGGACTTCGAGCGGGCGGCTCAGCTCCGCGACAAGGAGAAGCAGCTCCTCGGCCAAAAGGCCCAGCGGGAGAAGGAGTGGAAGGCCGGTGACCTGGACGTCGTCAGCGAGGTCGACGACGAGCAGATCGCCGAGGTGCTCGGCAACTGGACCGGCATCCCGGTCTACAAGCTGACCGAGGAGGAGACCTCGCGCCTGCTGCGCATGGAGGACGAGCTGCACAAGCGCGTCATCGGCCAGGAGGACGCGGTCAAGGCGGTCTCGAAGGCGATCCGGCGTACCCGGGCCGGCCTGAAGGACCCGAAGCGCCCGTCCGGCTCGTTCATCTTCGCCGGCCCGTCCGGCGTCGGTAAGACCGAGCTGTCCAAGGCGCTCGCCGAGTTCCTCTTCGGCAGCGAGGACGCCCTCATCCAGCTGGACATGTCCGAGTTCCACGACCGCTACACGGTCTCCCGGCTGGTGGGTGCCCCTCCCGGCTACGTCGGCTACGACGAGGGCGGCCAGCTGACCGAGAAGGTGCGCCGCCGGCCGTTCTCGGTGGTCCTCTTCGACGAGATCGAGAAGGCCCACCCGGACGTGTTCAACACGCTCCTCCAGATCCTGGAGGACGGGCGTCTCACCGACGGCCAGGGCCGGATCGTGGACTTCAAGAACACGGTCATCATCCTGACCACCAACCTCGGCACGCGCGACGTCGCCAAGGCGGTCTCCCTGGGCTTCCAGGCCTCGGAGGACTCCGAGTCGAACTACGACCGGATGAAGCAGAAGGTCAACGACGAGCTCAAGCAGCACTTCCGGCCCGAGTTCCTGAACCGGATCGACGACACCATCGTCTTCCACCAGCTGCGCGAGATCGAGATCCTCTCGATCGTGGACATCATGATCCAGCGGATCGAGGGCCAGCTGCGCAACAAGGACATGGGTCTGGAGCTGACCGACAACGCCAAGAAGTACCTGGCGAAGAAGGGCTTCGACCCGGTGCTGGGCGCACGGCCGCTGCGTCGCACGATCCAGCGCGACATCGAGGACAACCTGTCCGAGCGGATCCTCTTCAACGAGCTGACCCCGGGTCAGATCGTGGTGGTGGACTGCGAGGGCGACCCGGAGAACATCGACAAGTCCAAGCTTGTCTTCCGGGGCGCGGACCGGCCGGACGCCGTGCCGGACGCGGTCCCGGCGGATCTCGGCGCCGCCGCCACCGGCGCGGACGACGCCGCCGCGTAAGGCGGGCGAGTTTCCAGGGCGACGGCCCCGGTCGGCGAGAGCCACCGGGGCCGTCGCCTTTCTCCGTCCGGGCCCGTCAGCCCTCAGTGATCAAGGAGTTTGCGTCGTTGCGGAGGCCCGTCGCGACGCGAACTCCTTGATCAACGCTCGATGCGGGTCCGGGTGGCCGTCAGGGGAGGGGGACCGGGGGGCCGTCGCCGGCCAGCCGGAAGGACTCCGCGCCCACCGGTTCCACCAGTCCGTCGGTGACCAGCCCGGCCAGCGCCCGGGCCCGCTGCACGTCGTCGTGCCAGACCTGGTCCAGCCGCTGGTGCGGCACCGGTCCACTGGTGTCCCGGAGCACCGCCAGGAGCAGGCCGCGTACCTGCCGGTCGGTGCCGGCGTAGCGCTGCGGCCGGCGGGTCGGCCCGGCCGGGGCGGTCTGCCCGGACGCCCGCCAGGCACAAGTGGACTCGACCGGGCACACCGCGCAGCGGGGCGTGCGGGCGGTGCAGACGACCGCCCCGAGTTCCATGAACGCGGCGCTGGCCAGGGCCGCCGCGGCCGGCTCGACCGGCAGCAGTTCCTCGGTGGCGACCAGGTCGGCGGGCCGGGTGGTCGGGCCGGCGTCCGGCTCACCGGCGACCGCCCGGCACACCACCCGCCGGACGTTGGTGTCGACCACCGGGTGCCGCTGCCCGTACGCGAACGCGGCCACCGCCCGGGCCGTGTACGTGCCCACGCCGGGCAGCGCCAGCAACTGGTCCAGCCGGTCGGGCACCACGCCGCCGTGCCGTTCCACGACGGCCACCGCGCACTCGCGCAGGCGTACCGCCCGGCGGGGGTAGCCGAGCCGGCCCCACATCCGGATCGCCTCGGCCGGGGTGTCCTCGGCCAGCGCACGCGGCTCCGGCCAGCGGGCCAGCCACGCCTCCCAGGCCGGCACCACCCGGACCACCGGGGTCTGCTGGAGCATGACCTCGCTGACCAGGATCGCCCAGGCGCCGATGCCGGGCTTGCGCCAGGGCAGGTCACGGGCGTTGCGCTCGTACCACCGGCTGACCTGGGTGGCGAAGGTGGGCTCAGTCATGGCGGTGCCGATGATGTCACGGGTGGCTTTCCCGCTGGTTGGGCGGGCCGGGTGGGCCGGCGCGGCGGGACTTCGGCGGCGCGGCAGAATGTCCGAATGAACGAGCTCGCGATCACCGTCATCGGCCGGGACCGGCCGGGCATCGTCGCCGACGTCGCGGAGGCCCTCGCCCGGCTCGGCGCGAACCTCACCGACTCGACGATGACCCGGTTGCGCGGCCACTTCGCGATGACGCTGATCTGCGTGGGCCCGACCGCCGCCGACGTCGAGGCCGCGTTGGCCCCGCTCGCCGCCGACGGGTACCTGCTGGCCACCGTGCGCGCGGTCGCCCCGGACGGCGCCAGCGTGCCCGCCGGTGAGCCGTACGTGCTCGCGGTGCACGGCGCGGACCGGATGGGCATCGTGGCGGCGATGACCCGGGTGCTGGCCGACGCCGGCGGCAACGTGACCGATCTGAGCACCCGGCTGACCGGCTCGCTCTACGTGGTGGTCGCCGAGGTGGAGTTGCCGCCGGGCAGCTCGGACGAGGTGGCCGGGCGGCTCACCCGGGCGGCGGCCGAGCTGGGTGTCGGCGTCAGCCTCCGCCCGGCGGACTCGGACCTGCTGTGACCTCCGGGGGGTACGCCGGCCTGGGCGGCTGGACACCGGAGAAGCTGGGCGTCCCGGGTGAGGTCCGTCCGGTGGTCGCCGCCCCGGAGCCGGTGCTGAGCCGGCCCGGCCCGGAGGTCGATCCCACCTCGGACGAGGTGGTGCGACTGGCCGCCGACCTGGTGGCCACCATGCGCGTCTCGCCGGGCTGTGTGGGCCTGGCGGCGCCGCAGGTCGGGGTGAGCGCCCAGGTGTTCGTGGTGGACGTGACCGGGCATCCGAAGGCGGTCACCGTGCACGGCACGTTCGTGCTCTGCAACGCCCGGGTGGTGGAGGCGAGCCGGTGGAAGGCCGGCCGTGAGGGCTGCATGTCGGTGCCGGACCTGACCGGCGACGTGAAGCGGGCCAGTCGCCTGGTGGTGGAGGGGGCGCTGCCGGGCAGCGGGGAGCCGGTGCGGTTGGTGACCGACGGTTTCGAGGCGCGTGCGCTCCAGCACGAGATCGACCACTGCACCGGGTTGCTCTTCCTCGACCGGGTCGCCGGGGCGCACGCCATCTACCAGCGTCAGGTCTACCTCTGACCGACCCCGTGGTGATCCACAGTGGACGTCCGGATCGGGGTGACGCGCGGTCACCGGCGCGTCGGACCGGCGCGCCGAGCGCCGCGCGACTACGGTAGGCGCATCATGCGTCTGACGGTCGGCCCCCTGCCCCCCACCGTGTACTGGCGGCGTCGTGCCGTCGTGCTCGGCGCGGGCGTGCTCTTCCTGATTGTCCTGCTCTACTCCTGCACCGGCACGGACCGCAACGCCGGCGGGCCGGGCGGGGGTGACCCGTCACCGGGCGGCTCCGCGGGGGCGGCCCCGGGCCCGTCCGGCTCGGTGCTGACCCCGCAGACGGCCAGTCCGTCGCCGGCGCCTGATGCCTCCGGTGGTGACACCGGCGCCGACGGCGGCGGCACGAGCAGCAGCGGCGGGGGCACGAACACCGGGGGCGGTACGAACACCGGGGGCGGTACGAACACCGGCGGCGGATCGGGCCCGGGCGACGGTGGCGCGTCCGGCGAGCCGGTTTCCGCCGACGGCGCCTGCACCGACGCCGAGCTTCAGGTGACGCCGGTCGCGGTGCCGGCCACCGCCCAGCGGGGCACGGTGGTCACGCTGCGCCTCAAGATCAAGAATGTCTCGAACCGCACGTGCAGCCGGGACGTCGGCGCCGATCTCCAGGAGCTCTACGTCAAGGCCGGCGCGGAGAAGATCTGGTCGTCGGACACCTGCGGCACCGGCAAGGGCTCGGATGTGCAGTCGTTCACGCCGAACTTCGAGCGCGCCTACGAGCTGGGCTGGAACGGGCGGGACACCAGCCGCTGCGCCGACGGGCTGGCCGCCGGCCCGTACGCCCCGATCGGCACGTACCAGGTCTTCGCCCGGGTCGGCACCAAGATCAGCGAGCCGGTGAAGCTGACCGTCACCGGCTGAGCCGGGTCAGACGTACCGCTCCAGGATGGATGCCTCGGCGAGCCGGGACAGGCCCTCGCGCACGCCCCGGGCGCGGGCGTCGCCCACCCCCTCGACCGCCTGGAGATCCTCCACGGTCGCACCGAGCAGCCGCTGGAGGCTGCCGAAGTGCACCACCAGCCGGTCGACCACGGCGGCGGGCAGTCGCGGCACCTTGGCCAGCAGGCGGAACCCGCGCGGGCTGACCGCCGCGTCGAGCGCGTCCGAGGCGGACGGGTAGCCGATCGCCTTGGCCACCGCCACCAGGTCGATCAGCTCGGTGGCGCTGAGCAGGTCCAGCTCGACCAGCGCCTCGTCGAGCGTGCGCGACTTGCGGCCGACCGGCAGGTAGTCGCGGATGACCAGGGTGCGGTCGGCGTCCACGCCGGCCATCAGCTCGTCCAGTTGAAGCGCCAGCAGCCGGCCGTCGGTGCCCAGCTCGACCACGTAGCCGGCGATCTCGTCGGCGATCCGCCGGACCATCTCCAGCCGCTGCACCACGGCCACCGCGTCGCGCACGGTGACCAGGTCCTCGATCTCCAGCGCGGAGAGCGTGCCGGAGACCTCGTCCAGCCGGAGCTTGTAACGCTCCAGCGTGGCCAGGGCCTGGTTGGCCCGGGACAGGATCGCCGCCGAGTCGTCCAGCACGTGCCGCTGACCGTTGACGTAGAGGCTGATGATCCGCATCGACTGGCTGACCGAGATGACCGGGTAGCCGGTCTGTCGGGCCACCCGCTCGGCGGTGCGGTGCCGGGTGCCGGACTCCTCGGTGGGGATGGACGGATCGGGCATCAGGTGCGCGCCGGCCTGGACGATCCGGGTGCCGTCGCTGGAGAGCACCACGGCGCCGTCCATCTTGCACAGCTCGCGGACCCGGGTGGCGGAGAACTCCACGTCCATCGGGAAGCCGCCGGTGCAGATCTGCTCGACCACCTTGTCGTAGCCGAGCACGATCAGCGCGCCGGTGCGACCGCGCAGGATGCGCTCCAGGCCGTCGCGCAGCGCGGTGCCCGGTGCCATCAGGGCGAGATTGGCCCGCAGCGGGTCGGCGCCGGCCCCGCCGACGCTGCCGGCGACGCTCACGCTGATGGCACGGGTGGGGTTGCCGCTCACGGCGCCGGTGCGGGCGTGCGGCGTCGCCGTTGCGGGCTTGGTGGCATCGCGGTCGATCGGCACGGGCACAGTCTACGGACTGCGGTGCGGTGGGTGCTCTCGTGGTTACTGTGATGTGTCGTGATGTCCGGCTCGGCGGGTCCCCGCCGGGCGGGGTGGCCTGTCCGGAATCGTCCGGCCGCTCCCGGCACGTGACTACGCACTGTCACTCCGCCGATGCCCGGGCAGCCGCCTGGAGCGCCGCCCGCACGTCCGTGACCTCGATCACCCGCATGTGCTCGGGGGCCACGCCGCTGCTGCCGGGGCCGCACCCGGGCGGGACCAGAGCCAGTCGGAAACCCAGCCGGGCGGCCTCGGCCAGCCGCCGGGGCACCGCGCCGACCCGGCGCACCTCACCGGTGAGCCCGACCTCGCCGATGGCGACCAGGTGCGGGTTGAGCGCGAGGTTGAGCCCACCCGACGCCACCGCGAGCGCCACCGCCAGGTCGGCGGCCGGCTCGACCACCCGGATGCCGCCCACCGTGGCGGCGAAGACCTCGCGGTCGTGCAGCGTCAGCCGTTCGGTGCGGCGCTGGAGCACCGCCAGGACCATGGCCAGCCGGGCGCTGTCGAGACCGGAGACCGTGCGCCGCGGCGAGCCGGCGACGGTGGCCCCGATGAGCGCCTGCACCTCGGTGACAAGCGCCCGCCGGCCCTCCATGGCCACCGTGACGCAGGTGCCCGGCACCGGCTCGGAATAGCGGGTCAGGAACAGGCCGGACGGGTCGGCCAGGCTGCTGATGCCGCCCTCGTGCATCTCGAAGCAGCCCACCTCGTCGGCGGCGCCGAACCGGTTCTTCACGCCGCGCACCATGCGCAGCGAGGAGTGCTTGTCGCCCTCGAAGTGGAGCACCACGTCCACCAGGTGCTCCAGCACCCGGGGGCCGGCCACCTGGCCGTCCTTGGTGACGTGCCCGACCAGCACGGTGGCGAGGCCCCGCTCCTTGGCCACCGACACCAGCGCCGCGGTGACCGCGCGCACCTGGGTCACGCCACCGGGCACGCCCTCGGTGCCGGTGGTGGAGATGGTCTGCACCGAGTCGAGCACCAGCAGCCCCGGCTTGACCGCGTCGAGGTGGCCGAGCACCGCCGCCAGGTCGCTCTCGGCGGCCAGGTAGAGCTGGTCGTGCAGGGTGCCCATCCGCTCGGCCCGCAACCGCACCTGGCTGACCGACTCCTCGCCGCTGACCACCAGCGACGGGCTGCCGGCCCCGGCCGCCCACTGCTGGGCCACGTCGAGCAGCAGCGTCGACTTGCCGACGCCGGGCTCACCGGCGAGCAGCACCACCGCGCCGGGAACCAGCCCGCCGCCGAGCACCCGGTCGAGCTCGCTGACGCCGGTCGGCCGGGCCCGGGCCGGCGCGGCGCTGATGGTGGCGATCGGCCGGGCCGGCTCGGCCGGCATCCGGGAGCTGACCACCCGGCCGGAGACCAGCGGGCCGGTGACCGTGGACTCGACCACCGAGCCCCACTCGCCGCACTCGGGGCACCGACCCATCCACTTGGGCGGCTGGTGGCCGCAGGCGTCGCACTCGTAGGCCGGGCGGGGTTCGCGGGCGGCGGCGCGACCGCGGCCGGCGCCGGCGCGGGACGGGGTCGATCGGGGCGTGGTCACCACCGGACGCTATCCGGCCGGTACGACGAACGCCCACCGCCGAGACGACGACACCGCCGCGTGGCGCTGGCCACCGCGGCGGTGTCGGACGGAACGGGTACGGCGTCAGCCGTGGCTGCCGCCCTCGGTGCCACCCTCTTCGGCGGAGTGCTCGCGCGGGTTGACGATCTGGGACGGCTGCGCCGGCGGGGTCAGCGGGACACCGATCGGCGCCGGGGTCTTGACCACCTTGCCGTCGCCGAAGTCGAAGGTCAGGTTGACCTGCTGGCCGACGAGGAGCTTCTGGTTCAGGCCGACGAGCTGGAGGAACCGCGGGTTGCCGTGGTTGAGCTGCGCGTAGCCGAGCGCCGGGATCTCGATCCGAGCGGGCTGGCCGGCGGGCGCCGACGCGCTCTCGGACGGCGACGCCTCCCCCGACGGCGACGCGCTGGACGAGGCGGACGGCGAGGCGGGCACCTCCAGCGACTGGCTGGGGGAGGCGCTGGGGTCGGCGGCGGTAGGCGACGCCGACGCCGGCTCGGTCGGCGAGCCGGTCGGGGTGGCCGCGCCGCTGGAGCCGGCCGCGCCGGTCAGCAGGATCTCGCGGGCGCTGTCGGTGGTGACGGTCACCGTCACCGGGGCCTCGCTGTCGTTGTAGATCACGACGTTCAGCGGCGCGTTCGCACCGGCCTGGTAGCCCTCCGGGCCGGGGAACTGCACGTAGAGCCCGCGCACCTTGTAGAGGTTGTCAGAGGTCTGGACGTTGACGCCCTGGACCGACGGGATCTTGTTGGCGGTCTCGGCCACCTGCCCGGCGCCGCACCCGGACAGCAGCAGGCTCGCCGCCGCCGCCGTGCCGGCCAGCAGCAGGGCCGGCCGCCGGGAACCCCTGATCGAGCGCGTCACGTCGGTCCTCCTCGTCACGATCCCCGCCCGGTCGACCCCCGGACACGGGGTGGCCATACCCGCGCAGACCGCGCTCCAGGGTAGTTGGAGCTGATCGAGGCCCGCACGCGGACCCGGCAATGCCACCTTCGGCGGCGACGGCTCAGACCACCCGGCCGTTCGCCACCAGCAGCACCACATCGATGAGCGCCACCACCAGCACCGCCCGGAAGGCGGCCACCGGCCGGCCGCCGGTCCCGGTGGCGGCGCGCCCGGCGTACCAACCGATGGCCGGCACCGCGACGGCGGCGGCGACCGCCGCCAGGCCGGTCCACGACGGCGGCCCGGGCGGACCGAGGACCAGCGCGACGGTGGCGGCGAGGAGCAGCCCGGCGGCGGCCAGTCGGCTGCCCGCGGGGCCCAGCCGGTGGGGCAGCCCACGCACCCCGGTCCGGGCGTCGTCGGCCAGGTCGGGCAGCACGTTCGCGAAGTGCGCCCCGGCACCCAGCAGCGCGGCGGCGGCCACCAGCCAGGCCGGCGGCGCGGCCGGGCCGGGCCGGGCCAGCACCACGAACGCGGGCAGCGCGCCGAACGAGACCGCGTAGGGCAGCACCGACACCGCCGTGGACTTCAACGGCTTGTTGTAGAGCAACGCGGAGACCAGCCCCAACGTGGCGCAGGCCGCCGCGGCCGGGCCGCCGGTCAGCGCCAGCAGCGGGGTGGCGACGGCGGCCACCGCGGTGGCCCGGGCCAGCGTCGGGCGGGCGACCGCGCCGGTGGTCACCGGCTTGTCGGTACGCCCCACCGCGGCGTCCCGGTCGGCGTCGACCAGGTCGTTGTTCCAGCCGACGGCGAGCTGGCTGGCCAGCACCGTCAGCGCCACCGTCGCCACCCCGACGGGGGTGTGCCCGACGCCGGCGGCGAGCAGCGCGGCGACCACGACGACCGCCACGGCCGGCTCCGGATGACTCGCTCTGACCAGCCCTAACACCCGCGTCGACATAAGGGAAGTCTGGTCGTTACCGGGGAGTCGTGCCACGCTCGGTCCATGCCCGAAGCGTCGCCGGTGCCCAGCCCGCACCGGGCGCTGTCCCCGAACGACCCCCGGCAGTACGACGACCTGGCCGGCGAGTGGTGGCGGCCCGACGGCGCGTTCGCCATGCTGCACTGGCTGGCCCGCGCCCGCGCCGCCCTGGTGCCACCGGCGTCCACCCGGGACGATCTGCTGGTCGACCTCGGCTGCGGGGCCGGGCTGCTGGCGCCGCACCTGGCCGGCAAGGGCTACCGGCACGTCGGTGTGGATCTGACCCGCTCCGCGCTCGACCAGGCCGCCGCGCACGGCGTGACGGTGCTCCAGGGCGACGCCACCGCCGTGCCGCTGGCCGACGGCTGCGCCGCCGTGGTCTCCGCCGGCGAGCTGCTGGAGCACGTGCCGGACTGGCGGCGGGCGGTGGCCGAGGCGTGCCGGTTGCTGCGACCCGGCGGGCTGCTGGTGCTGGACACGCTCAACGACACGCTGCTGGCCCGGCTGGTCGCGGTGGAGTTGGGCGAGCGGCTGCCGACCGTGCCGCGCGGCATCCACGACCACCGGCTGTTCGTGGACGCCCGCGCGCTGGTCGCCGAGTGTGCCCGGCACGGCGTGTCGTTGCGCCTGCGCGGGGTCCGGCCGGAGCTGGGCGGCACGCTGGCCTGGTTGCTGCGCCGGTGGCGGGGCGGTGACCGTCCGGTGCGGACGGAGCCGCGCATCGTGCCGACGCGGTCGACCGCGGTGCTCTACCAGGGCAGTGGACGCCGGCGCGGATAGCCGAGGTCACCGGGGGTAAGGGACGCCGAGAAGGGGGCGACATGACCGTGTACGCGCTGGAGGCGGCCCGCCGGTTGGCGCCGCGACTGGCCGCCCGGGCGGCCGGGCACGACCGGGACGGCTCGTTCCCGGTGGACGACTTCGCCGACCTTCGCCAGGCCGGCCTGTTCGGCCTGATGGTCCCGCGCGAGCTGGGCGGGCAGGGGGCGACCTTCGCCGAGTACGCCGCCGTCGCCACCGAACTGGCCCGGGGCAACGGGGCCACCGCGCTGGTGTTCAACATGCACGCCTCGGTCACCGGGGCGCTGGGCGCGGTGACCGAGGAACTGGCCGAGGCGCTCGGCGTACCGGAGGAGGCGCTCGCCGCCCGCGACCGGCTGTTGCGCGCGGCGGCCGACGGCGCCTGGTACGCGGTGGCGATGAGCGAGCGCGGGGCCGGCGCGCGGTTGTCCCAGCTCAGCACCGTCTACGAACCGGTCGACGGCGGTTGGCACCTCAAGGGCGCCAAGACGTTCTGCTCGGGTGCCGGCCACCCGGACGGCTACCTGGTGGCCGCGCGCAGCGCCACCGACCAGTCGGTGGTCTCCCAGTTCCTGGTCCCGGCCGGGGAGGGGATCACGGTCGAGCCGACCTGGGACTCGCTCGGGATGCGCGCCACCTCCTCGCACGACCTGCACCTGGACGTGACCGTGCCGGCCGACCGGCTGCTCGGCGGCGTGGAGGGGTTGGCGCTGGTGGTGGCCCAGCTCATGCCGCACTGGCTGGTGGCCAGCTACGCCGCCGTCTACGTCGGGGTGGCCCGGGCCGCGATCGACGCCGCCGCCGAGCACCTGAACACCCGCGGCCTGGCCGGCCTGCCGGCGGTCCGGGCCCGGCTGGGCCGGGCGGACGCGGCCACGGCCGCCGCCGAGCTGGTGGTCGCCGAGGCGGCCCGCCGGGTCGACGAGGAACCCGGCTCCGCCGAGACGAACCGCTGGGTGTGGCGGGCCAAGCTGCTGGCCGGCACCACGGCGGCCGACGTGGCGGCGTCCATGCTGGAGGCGGCCGGCACGTCGGCGACCCGCCGCGGTCATCCGTTGGAGCGCCTCTACCGGGACGCCCGGTGCGGCTCGCTGCACCCGGCCACCTCCGACGTGTGCGCCGACTGGCTCGGCATCGCCGCGCTCGGCGGCGACCCGGACCGGGACAGCGCGGTCCCTCGTTGGTAAGCCGGAGTTCGACGGCCGCAGGACTGAGCGAAGCTGAGGTGGGGGACGTGGGCGTACCGGTGATCGCGGGTCTGGGCATGGCGCTACCGCCGGGCACCGCGCAGGACGAGCTGTGGACGGGTTTCTTCGAGAAGCACTTCTCGGGCACCACGCGGGTGCTGGCCGAGAAGATCTTCGCCAACTCCGGGGTGACCCGGCGGCAGGCGGCGGTGAATCCGCTGCTGGAGGACGTCTCGGAGTGGCCGACCGAGCGCCGGATGCGCCGTTACCAGGTCGAGGCGTTGCCGCTCGGGAAGGAGGCGGTCAGCCGCGCGCTCACCGCCGCCGGCCTGGACGCCGGCGACGTCGGGCTGTTCGTGGTCTGCTCCTGCACCGGTTACGCGACGCCCGGCCTGGACATCCTGCTGGCCCGTGACCTCGGCATGGCCCCGGACACCCAGCGCATGTTCGTCGGGCACATGGGGTGCTACGCGGCGCTGCCGGGGCTCGGCGCGGCGAGTGACTTCGTCACCGCCCGGGGGCGGCCGGCGCTGCTGCTCTGCGCGGAGCTGACCAGCCTGCACATCCAGCCACCGGGCGCCCGGGTGGACACCCAGCAGATCGTCTCGCACGCGTTGTTCTCGGATGCCGCGGTCGCCGCCGTGGTCGTCCCGGGCGGCCCGGGGTACGCGTTGCGCGAGGTCACCTCCGTCACCGACACCTCCACCGCCGACCACATGACCTGGGACGTCACCGACACCGGCTTCCGGATGGGGCTGTCGCCGAAGGTGCCGAAGGTGCTGTCCCGGTTCGTCCGTGACCTGGTGGACGACCTGCTGGCCCGGCACGGCTGCGACCGGTCCGGGGTGGACGGCTGGGCGGTGCACCCGGGTGGTCCACGGATCCTCAACGTGGTGGAGCGCGAGCTGGATCTCCCGCCGACGGCGCTGGCGGCGTCCCGGGAGACGCTGGCCGAGCACGGCAACTGCTCGTCCCCGACGGTGCTGCTGATCCTGGACCGGCTGAGTCGTGCCCAGCCGCCGCCGCGCCGGGTGGTGATGCTCGCGTTCGGGCCGGGGCTGACGCTCTACGCGGCGTTGCTGGAGCGCACGGGCTGACGGGGTCGCCGTCGCGTCGATACGCTGCCCGGCATGGCCTCGGAGGAGCGGTTCCGGGCGGCGATGCTGGTCGGGCTGACCGTGTCGGCGTTGGCGCTCGGCGCGTGGTGGTGGCGGTCGGCGACGCCGTGGTTGGACACGACCGTCGGCCCCTCCGCCGACGACCGCGTCCGGTCCCGCGTCGATCTCGACGCCAGGACCGCGCCGGTGCTGCCGGAGCAGCCGGTCGGTCGGGGTTCGGTGGTGGTCGAGGTCGATCCCCGCACCGGCGAGGTGCGCCCGGGGCCGGGCCGTCCGGTGGTGGTCGACGTGGAGCCCGACGGCGGGACGCGCCAGGGGGACGTGTCGCACGTGGTGTGGCGGGAGACGTCCCGGCTGATGCCGGGTGGCCCGCCGGTCGTGCGGCAGGCGAATCCGTCCCGGGACGACGGGTACCGGCTGTCGGTGAGCTGCTCCGGCGACGGGGCCGTCTCGATGACGGTGACCGGGGCCGGTTCCAACGGCGTGGAGCGGGTGATGGGCTGCGGTGACCGGGTGAGCGTCTCGCTCCTGGGCGGCACGGGCGCGCCGGTGTGGGTGCGGTTCGTCGCGGTACGGGGCGAGATCGAGCTGGACGCGCGGATGGAGGCGCTCTACTAGCCGGGTTCAGCCGGCCAACCGGGCCAGGTCGGCCCGGTAGTCCGCCGTCGGCCCCAGTTCCGGCACCAGGCGCACGAGCGTGCCCCGTCGGTCCACGAGCAGCGCGGTGGCGGTGCCCGGACGGGCCGAGAGGTGCAGGTAGGAGCGCAGGCCGCCGGCCGGGTCGCCGAGCGGTCGTACGCCGGTCGCGGTGGCGGGTCCGGCGCGGCGGCCCTCGGTCACGGTGACCACGGTGACGCCGGCGGGCGCGGTGGCCGCCGCCGCGCCGACCTGCTCGGCGCAGGCGCAGGCGTCGACCAAAATGATCATGGCGGGGAGCAGGCCGCGCAGCGGCACCGGCGTGTCGTCGGCGCCGACCAGGTCGAGCGCGGGCAGCGGGCCGATCGCCGCCGGGGTGGACCGGGGCAGCACCGTCGGCGCGCCGGTGGTGCGGTGGGGTCGCGGCCAGGTGACGGCGGCCAACCCGGCGAGCGTGATCAACACCGAGGCCAGCAGCGCCAGCAGCGGGCGCGCGAACCGGGCCGGGCGTGCGTGGTGGCGGGGGTCGCGGCGCAGCTCGCGGCGGATCTGCCGGGCCTCGTCGGCGAGCGCCGAGGCGTCGTCGGGCACGACGACCCGGCCCCACTCCGGGGGCAGCCCCGGCAGGCCGTCCGCCGGCCCCTGGCCGTCAGCGTCAGGCACGCCCATCGGACCCCCAGGAACGTCTCGGCGAGCGGACGTCACGTCCTCCACCAGCGTCCCGCACCGGGGGCCGTACCGCCACACCTGGGCACGGGTGGAGTTACGGAGCTACCATGGAAGAAGCGCATTGCCCTAGATCTGTTCGCTCCGGTCGTTGCCCGTACCGGGTTGTTATTTGTTCGTCACGGAGCGTGGCTAAACCATCGTCTTGGCCTCCTGTCAAGCCGAAGAAATACCTCTCACAGGGCCCCTGAGCTGCGCCAACGATCAGGACAGCGGTGAGACATCGGTGCCTGAGCGTGTTACCCTAGACACAGCGAAAGGGGTTTCGAACCTATGGTTTTCAGTGTCGGCGAGACCGTTGTTTACCCCCACCACGGGGCCGCACTCATCGAGGCAATCGAGACTCGGGTCATCAAGGGCGAGCCCAGGGAGTACCTCGTCCTGCGGGTCGCGCAGGGTGACCTGACGGTCCGGGTGCCCGCTGAGAACGCCGAGATCGTGGGTGTGCGCGAGGTGGTCGGCGAAGAGGGCCTGGGCAAGGTCTTCGACGTGCTCCGTGCTCCGCACACCGAGGAGCCCACCAACTGGTCGCGGCGTTACAAGGCGAATCTGGAGAAGCTGGCCTCCGGCAACCCGCTGAAGGTGGCCGAGGTCGTCCGCGACCTGTGGCGCCGGGAGCGGGAGCGGGGCCTGTCGGCGGGCGAGAAGCGCATGCTCGCCAAGGCTCGTGACATCCTCGTGGGCGAGGTCGCGCTGGCCGAGAAGAGCACGAAGGACGAGGCGGAGTCGCTGCTCGACAAGGTGCTGACCGAAGCCTGATCCGCACCGCTGCCTCTACCCGCAGCACCCTGAACGAAACCGAGGACCGCGACGTGACCGCGCAGCTCAATCCGCGCGGTGACGTCGCGGTCCTCGTTCCCGCGGCCGGTGCCGGCGTACGCCTCGGCCCCGGTGCTCCCAAGGCGCTCCGGGCGCTCGGCGGCGAGCCGCTGCTGGTGCACGCCGTCCGCCGGATCGCCGCCGCACCGTCGGTGCACACGATCGTGGTGGCCGCGCCGGCCGCCGACGTCGAGTCGGTGCGGGCGTTGCTGGCCCCGGTGGCACCGGTGACCGTGGTGCCGGGTGGTGCCGAACGCCAGGCTTCCGTCGCGGCGGCGCTCGCCGCCGTGCCGCCCGGGCCGGAGATCGTCCTGGTCCATGACGCGGCCCGGGCGCTCACCCCGCCCGAGCTGGTCGAGTCGGTGGCTGCGGCAGTCCGCGGCGGGCACGACGCGGTGATCCCGGTGTTGCCGGTGGTCGACACGATCAAGGAGGTCGACGCCGCCGAGCGGGTGCTCGGCACCGTCGACCGGGCGGTCCTGCGCGCGGTGCAGACCCCCCAGGGCTTCCGCCGGCCGGTGCTGGCCGCCGCGCACCGGGCGGCCGGTGATCCGCTCACCGACGACGCCGGCCTGGTGGAGAAGCAGGGCGTCGCGGTGTTCTGCGTGCCCGGCTCCGAGCTGGCCCTGAAGATCACCCGCCCGTTCGACCTGACCCTGGCCGAACACCTCCTGGCCACCGGCGCCTGACCTTCCGCGCCCTCCGCCCTCCGCCCTCCGCCCTCCGGAGTTGACCAAGGGGTTTGCGTCGCCGTCCGGCCCGATGGTGACCCGAACTCCTTGATCATGGCGTCCGCGTACGCTCGGGTCATGATCGTTCCTCGGGTGGCCGTCGGCACCGACGTGCACGCGTTCGCGGCCGGTCGGCCCTGCTGGGTCGCCGGCCTGCACTGGCCCGACCAGGACGGCCTGGCCGGCCACTCGGACGCCGACGTGGTGGCGCACGCCGCCTGCAACGCGTTGCTCTCCGCCGCCGGCCTCGGCGACCTGGGCGCCAACTTCGGCGTCGACCAACCCGAGTGGGCCGGCGCCTCCGGGGTGGCGCTGCTGACCGAGAGCGCGCGCCGGGTACGCGCGGCCGGCTTCGTGATCGGCAACGTGTCCGTGCAGGTGGTCGGCAACCGGCCCCGGATCGGGTCACGCCGGGACGAGGCGCAGCGGGTGCTCTCCGAGGCGGCCGGCGCACCGGTCACGGTGTCCGCGGCGACCACCGACGGCCTGGGCTTCACCGGGCGCGGCGAAGGGCTCGCCGGCATCGCGGTGGCGCTGGTGTACGAGGCGCCGGCGGCGTGACCCGGCGACCGGGGACGCCGGCCGCCGGGTCGGGGGCTCAGTCCACGTCGGTGCAGACGTTGTGGGTCGTGCCGTGCAGCATCGTGATGGTCTTGTCGAAGGTGGGCGTGAACGCCACCCGGAACTGGCCGTCGACGATCCACAGCCCCTTCGGCAATGTGCCGGCGTTCTCCCGGAAGCCGAGCAGCACCGGGCCCGTGACGTACCAGGTCATCGACCCGTCCGTGCCGTGGACGACGAGTGAGGTGCCGCTCGCGTCGGCGGTGGAGGTGGCACCCGTCTCCAGGTTGGTCACCCGGTCGAGCAGGGCGCCGGTGAACAACTCCCGCTTCGGCGAGCCGTCCGGGTAGGTCGCCAGCGTCAGCTTCCGTACCTCGTCGACGATCGGCTCCACCCGTACCGCGAACGCACACCGGGCGCCGGCGGGCAGTTCGAACGCCTCCTGCGGCGCCGGCACCCAGGCCCCGGGGGCGCGGGCGGCGGCGGACGCCGGGCCGGGGAGAGCCGCGGCAACCGCCGTCACGACCGCCGCCACCGCGACGCTCATCCTCAATCGCATGGTCACTCCATCCGTGTCGCTGACCGGGACCGGACCAGGATCGTCCGGCCGGCTCACCACCGGCTCACCGCTTCCGGACCTCCGCCGGGCGATCGATGCGGGGTCCCGGACCGACGACCGGGCCCGCCCCACCACGCGCTCACCGCCGGGTGACAACCGCCGGGCGGGGCCTCCTCGTCCTGTTCGACATGGAGTTCCACCTGCTCGGGCCGTTCGAGGCCCACCACGACGGCCGGCCCGTCGAGATCGGCGTCCGACGTCAGGAGCGCTGCCTGCTCGGACTGCTGCTGCTCGACGCGGACCGGGTGGTGCCGACCGACCGTCTCGTCGACCTGCTCTGGAGCGGCCGGCCGCCCGCTGCGGCCCGTGGCGCGGTGCAGACGTACGTCGGGCGGTTGCGGGCCGCGCTGGGCCCGTACGGGGTGCGGATCAGCACCCGGGCCGGGGGCTACGTCGTCGACCGGGCCGGGCATCACGTCGACGTCGACGAGTTCGGGGACCTGGTCCGGGCGGCCGGCGTCGCCGCCGAGCCGGACACGCGGGTGCGGCTGCTCGACCGGGGACTGGCCCTCTGGCGGGGGCCGCTGCTCGCCGACGTGGCGGACGGTGAGTTGCGCGACCGGCTGCACGGGACCGTCGAGGAGCTTCGGCTGGTCGCGGTGGAGCTGCGCGCCGAGGCGCATCTGGCGTTGGGCCGGCACGGGCCGGCGATCACC
Source organism: Micromonospora sp. DSM 45708 (assembly GCF_039566955.1). Taxonomy (NCBI): domain Bacteria; kingdom Bacillati; phylum Actinomycetota; class Actinomycetes; order Micromonosporales; family Micromonosporaceae; genus Micromonospora; species Micromonospora schwarzwaldensis. The sequence goes on from NZ_CP154796.1 coordinate 6,983,674, forward strand.
GACCTGCTGCCGCTGGCGGCCCGGCACCCCACCCGGGAACAGCTCGTGGCGGTCCTGATGACCGCGCTGTACCGGGGGGCCCGGCGGGCCGAGGCGCTGCGGCTCTACCGCACCACCCGGGAGCGGCTCGCGGCGGACGTCGGCGTCGAGCCGGGGCCCCGACTGCGGGAGGTGCACCGCCGGGTGCTCGCCGGCGACGACCGGCTGGACCGGCCCGGTCGCCCGGTCTACGAGGTGCGGGTCCGCGACGAGAGCCTCCCCTGGAGCGTCGGCGGCCATCCCGCGCTGGACTTCTGCAACACGTTCGCGGGGTGGGGCCGCGGCACCCCCCTGCCCGGCGCGGAGTGGCTGCGCGGTTACCGGACGCTCGCCGTCTGGGCGGGCCACGTCGGGCTGACCGACGAGGCGTCGGTGAACCGCCTGCTGCACCTCGCCCGGCGTGACCCCGGCACCGCGGAGGCGGTGCTCGCCGAGGCCCGTACGCTGCGGGCCGCGCTCTACGCCAGCCTGGCCGATCCGGCGGACCGTCGGGCCTTCGACGCGGTGGCCCGCGCCGCCGGGTCGGCCGCCCGGTCGCTGGTGTTCCGGCGTACGGCGGACGGGCGCGGTCGCTGGTGGATCGACCTCGCCGCCGGGCTGCGACTGCCCGTGCACGCCGCCGCGTTCAGCGGCGCGCAACTGCTCGCCGATCCGAGCCGGCTCACGGTCCGGGCCTGCCCGGACGAGCGCTGCGGGTGGTTGTTCCTGGACGGGAGCGGCCTGCGCAGGTGGTGCAGCCTCGGGACCTGCGGGCGCCGGGCGGACGCGTCCTGTCGCAGCGCCTGACCGCGCTGCCGGGCACCCGGCGGGCCGGGGCGGCTAGGCTCGCCGGGATGCCGAGTGACGCCGCCCCCGACCAGTCCGCCGCCGACGGCTACCTGCAACGCGCCCACCTCCTGGCCGAGCTGGGCCGCTACGACGAGGGCATCGGCGAGCTGACCGCGCTGATCGCGGCGGAGCCCGCGCACCTCGCCGCGCTGACCATGCTGGCCCGGATGCAGCTCGCCGCCGGCCGTCCCGCCGAGGCGCTGACGGTGGCCGAGGCGGCGGTCGCCGCCGCGCCGGGTGACGCGCCCGCGCTGGTGGCACGCGGGTTCGCGCTGCTCGACCTGGAGCGCTGGAAGGCCGCCGCGAGCACCGCCGACGAGCTGCTGGCGCTCGACCCCACCGACGCGTACGCGCAGCGCAGCGCCGCCGCCATCCTGTCCGCCTCGCGTAACGGGCAGCCGGCGCTGGACGCGGCCTGGCGGGGTGTCGAGCTGACGCCGGACGAGCCGGAGGCGCACCTCGTGCTCGGCCTGGTCGCGGTCCGGCTGGAGCTGTTCGACCTGGCCGAGCGCGCCTACCGGGAGGCGTTGCGGCTGGACCCGGAGCTGGCCGGCGCGGGGCGGGAGGCGGGGGTGGTCCGGCTGGAGCGGCGGCGGTACGCGGAGACGCTGGAGCACCTGACCGAGGTGGCCGACATCTCCCCGACCGGCCCCGATCCGGTGCGGACCGTCGACGCGGGCGTACGCCGGCTCCTGCTGGCCGCCGCCGGCTGGTCACTGGCCGCCGCCGTGCTCGTCGCCGCGCTGGCCCCGACCGCGCCGGCCGTGTCCCGGCTGCTCGCGGTGCTGGCGGCGGTCGGGGTGGTGCTGCTGGCCTGGCGGCCGATGACCCGGTTGCCCGGCGTGCGGGACGCGATGTCGCGCGGACCGGCACCGGCGGTCTGGGCGGGGGCCGCCGCGCCGCTGCTGCTGGTGGTCTACGCGGTGGCCGGTGGCCCGTGGCCGCTGGTCGGGGCGGTCGGCGCATCGATGGTCGCCGGGTTCGTGGCGCTCACCCGGCGCTGAGCGGTATTCCCGCCGGCAGGGGTGAGGAAGCGTACGTGTGCCGGCCGGCGTTCCCGGGGTAGGAAGGTCGGATGCTGACTGTCAACGCCTACGCGGCGACCTCCGCGACCGACCCGCTCACGCCGACCACCATCGAGCGGCGGGACCTCGGACCGGACGACGTCCTCATCGACATCAAGTTCGCCGGCATCTGCCACTCCGACATCCACACCGCGCGCAGCGAGTGGGGCCCGACGCCCTACCCGATCGTGGTCGGCCACGAGATCGCCGGCGTGGTGCGGGAGGTCGGCTCCGCGGTGACGAAGTTCGCCGTCGGCGACCGGGTCGGCGTCGGCTGCATGGTCGACTCCTGCCGGGAGTGCGACAACTGCCGCCGGGGCCTGGAGCAGTACTGCCTCAAGGGCAACATCAGCACGTACGGGGCGGTCGGCCGGGACGGCCAGCCGACCCAGGGCGGCTACGCGCAGGCCATCGTGGTCACCGAGGACTTCGTGCTGCGCATCCCGGACGGCATCAGGCTGGACGCCGCCGCGCCGCTGCTCTGCGCCGGCATCACCACCTACTCGCCGCTGCGGCACTGGAACGCCGGGCCGGGCCGGAAGGTGGCCGTGATCGGCATGGGCGGCCTCGGCCACATGGCCGTCAAGCTGGCCCACGCCATGGGCGCCGAGGTGACGGTGCTCTCGCAGTCGCTGAAGAAGCGGGAGGACGGGCTGCGGCTCGGCGCCGACCACTACTTCGCCACCTCGGACGAGGGGACGTTCACGGAACTGGTCGGCTCGTTCGACCTGATCGTCAACACGGTCAGCGCGAGCATCGACCTGGACGCGTACCTGGGCCTGCTGGCCGTGGACGGGACGCTGGTCAACGTGGGCGCGCCGGAGGACGCGCTGTCGGTGCGCGCGTTCTCGCTGATCCCGGCCCGCCGGTCGTTCGCCGGCTCGATGATCGGCGGCATCGCGGAGACGCAGGAGATGCTCGACTTCTGCGCCGAGCACGGCCTGGGCGCCGAGATCGAGGTGATTCCGGCCGAGAAGATCAACGAGGCGTACGAGCGGGTGCTCGCGTCCGACGTGCGCTACCGCTTCGTCATCGACGCCTCGACGTTCTGACGCGCCGACGAGCGATGAGGGGCCGCGTCCGCGCGGCCCCTCATCGTGTACGTCAGGGCTTGCGCGCCCAGGTCCAGGCGTAGCCGTCGTCCTCGCAGGCGGTGCCGGCGTCGCAGAGGTCCAACGGGCGGAACGTGTCCACCATGACCGCCAGCTCGTCGAAGAAGTCCGCCCCGATCGACCGCTCGGCGGCGCCCGGCTGCGGGCCGTGGGTGAAGCCGGACGGGTGCAGCGAGATGGAGCCCTGCTCGATGCCGGAGCCGCGTCGGGCCTCGTAGTTGCCGCCGGTGTAGAACAGCATCTCGTCGGAGTCGACGTTGTGGTGGTTGTACGGCACCGGGATGGCGGCCGGGTGGTAGTCGACCTTGCGCGGCACGAACGAGCAGATCACGAAGTTCGGGCCCTGGAACGTCTGGTGCACCGGCGGCGGCTGGTGGATCCGCCCGGTGATCGGCTCGAAGTCGTGGATGGAGAACGCCCACGGGTACAGGTGCCCGTCCCAGCCCACCACGTCGAACGGGTGGTTGGCGTAGACGTACCTCGTCCAGCCGCGCCGGTGCTTGACCAGCACCTCCACCTCCTCGCCGTCGACGAGCAGCGGGGTGTCCGGTCCCCGGACGTCGCGCTCGCAGTAGGGCGAGTGCTCCAGGAACTGCCCGCGTACGGAGAGGTAGCGCTTGGGCGGGCCGATGTGGCCGGACGCCTCGACGGCGAGCAGCCGGGTCGGCTCGTCGCCGGTGGGCACCAGGCGGTGGATGGTCGAGGTGGGGATGACGACGTAGTCGCCGGCCACCGCGTCGAGCACGCCGAACGGCGACTCCACCCGCAGCGAGCCGGACTCCAGGTAGAGGCAGTGGTCGCCGGTGGCGTCGCGGAACAGCGGCGACGGCCGGTCGGCCAGCACGTACGCGATCCGGACGTCGTCGTTGGCGAGCAGGTACCGCCGGCCGAGCACCGGGTCCGCGCCGCTGCCGTCGAGCTTGTGCGTACGCAGGTGGCGCGGTTTGAGCGGTAGGTTCGGCACCCGGGTGACGGTGGGCGGGGCGAACTCCTCGGCGGCGAGGATCGCGGTCGGCGCGTGCCGGTGGTAGAGCAGCGACGAGTCGGAGGAGAAGCCCTCCTGACCGACCAGCTCCTCGGCGTAGAGCGTGCCGTCGGGCTGCCGGAACTGGGTGTGGCGCTTGCGGGGCACCTCGCCCACGCTGCGGTAGTACGGCATCTCGCCTCCGTTATGTCCCGTTGGCCGGCCGGTGGCGTCCGATAATCGGACGCTGTTGTCCGTTCCTCGTAGCGTCCCGTACATTCTTCTCTCGTGTCAACGCAGGTGCCCCGCCTCCTCGCCGGCCTGGTCGACGACGCCGCGGTCTTTCCGCCCGGCAACGCCGCGCTGCCCGACGCGGTGACCGCGCACCGCCGGCACCGCGACGCCTGGTACGCCGGCCTGGTCGGCCCGCTGCTGCTGCCCGCCTCGGAGATCGAGGACGGCGCGCTGCACGGCCGGGTGGACCCGGCCGAGGGGTTCGTCATCGGGCTCATCGGCGACACCGGCCTCGACCGGCTGCCCGTCGCGCTCGATGCCCTGACACCGGACGGCGTCACCGCCCGGCAGATCGAGGCGCCGGTCGCCAAGCGGGGCGAGGACCCGCAGCCCGGCCTCGCCGAACTGGTCGCGCTCGCCGGGCGGCTCGACGGCACCGCCGTCTACGCGGAGATCCCGCTGACGTTCGGGCTGATGGGCGCGCTGGACGCGCTCGCCGGGGCGCGGGCCGGTGGGCTGCCGGTGGCGGCCAAGTTCCGCACCGGCGGGCTGGCCGCCGAGCTGTTCCCCAGCCCGGTCGAGCTGGCCGCGGTCATCTGCGCCTGCCGGGACCGGAGCCTGCCGTTCAAGCTCACCGCCGGGCTGCACCACGCGATCCGGCACCGCGACCCGGAGACCGGCTTCACGCACCACGGTTTCGTCAACGTGCTGGCCGCCACGCTGGCCGCGGTCGAGGGCGCCGACGTGGACGGCGTGGCCGAGCTGCTGGCCGCCACCGACGCGGTGCGCGTGGTCGAGGCGGCCCGGGCCCGGCGCGAGGCGCAGCGCCCGCTCTGGGTCGGGTACGGCTCGTGCAGCATCGCCGAACCACTGACCGATCTGATCCGGCTGGGGCTGGTGAACGGAGGCTTCGAATCGTGAGCTGGGTTGAGGGGGCGGCGGGTTCGCCGTACGGGGTGACGAACCTGCCGTACGGCGTGTTCCGGCACGGCGACCGCGAGCCGCGCGTCGGCGTCCGCATCGGCGACCTCGTGCTGGATCTGGCCGGCGCGGAGGCCGCCGGTCTGGTGCTGGCCGGCGGTGCGCTGGGCCGGCACACGTTGAACGCGTTCCTGGCGCTCGGCCGGCCGCAGTGGACCGCCGTCCGGGAGCGCGTCACCGAACTGCTCACCGACCCGGCGCACCGGCCGGCGGTGGAGCCGCTGCTGGTGCCGGTCGGTGAGATCGAGCTGCTGCTGCCGTTCGAGGTGGCGGACTACGTCGACTTCTACTCCTCGGAGCACCACGCGTCGAACGTCGGGCAGATTTTCCGGCCCGGTCAGCCGCCGCTGCTGCCGAACTGGAAGCACGTGCCGATCGGCTACCACGGCCGGGCCGGCACGGTGGTCGTCTCCGGCACGCCGGTGGTCCGTCCCACCGGGCAGCGCGCCAGCGCGCAGGGCCCCACCACCGGTGCCTCCGTACGCCTCGACATCGAGGCCGAGGTCGGCTTCGTGGTCGGCGTGCCGAGCCGGCTCGGCGATCCGGTCCCGGTGGCCGACTTCGCCGACCACGTCTTCGGCGTGGTGCTGGTCAACGACTGGTCGGCCCGGGACATCCAGGCCTGGGAGTACCAGCCGCTCGGCCCGTTCCTGGGCAAGTCGTTCGCCACCTCGGTCGCCGGCTGGGTCACCCCGCTGGACGCGCTCGGCGCCGCGTTCGTGCCCGCGCCCGACCAGGACCCGCCGGTGCAGGACTACCTGCGCGACACCCCGCACCTCGGGCTGGATCTGACGCTGGCGGTGGAGTGGAACGGCGAGCGGGTGACCGAGCCGCCGTTCGCCACCATGTACTGGACGCCGGCCCAGCAGCTCGCCCACCTCACCGTCAACGGGGCGTCGCTGCGCACCGGCGACCTCTACGCCTCCGGCACCGTCTCCGGGCCGGAACGCGGCCAGGTCGGCTCGTTCCTGGAACTCACCTGGGGTGGGACCGAGCCGGTGAAGTTCGCCGACGGCAGCGAGCGGACGTTCCTGGCCGACGGCGACACGGTGACGATCACCGCCACCGCGCCCGGACCGGACGGCACCACGATCGCGCTCGGCGAGGTCACCGGGACGGTCCTCCCGGCCCGCTGAGATCCGGCTTTCCGAGCCCACGGCCCCGGTCGCACCCACTGTGCGACCGGGGCCGTTTCCTCGCGCGTTGATCGACGCGGATCGGGTGCGCCCCGGGCGGTGCCGGTCCGGGGCGCACCCAGGAGGAAACACAGGAAGGACCGAGCATGACCGAGCTGATCGGTGCCGTGTGGCGCACCAGCAGCCGTTCCAACGACCAGGGCCTCTGCGTCGAGGTGGCCACGAACGTGGTGGCCGCGTACGGCGTGGTGGGCGTACGCGACTCGAAGGACCCGACCGGTCCGGCGCTCGCGGTGAGCCCGCCGGGGTGGAGCGCGTTCGTCACGGCGTTGCGACGCGACGCCCTCCGCGGCTGACCGACCCCCGGTGCCCCGCACGGGGCACCGGCGGTGGAAATGTCACCGTGGGACTCCCCTGCACCGGTCACGGCCCGTACCGTGGACGACACGGGAGGTGCCATGTCGACGGTGACCGTTTCCGCCTTCATCGAAGCGCAGGATGCCGACCTCTGGCGCCTGCTCACCGACCTCCCGGCACGCGCCGACTGGCTCTCCGCGGTCGGCGCGGTCGAGGTGCTCACCGCCGGTGCGTTCGGGCCCGGCACCACCTGGCGGGAGACCCGTCTCCGGCCGGACGGCGGGGCCGAGCCGGAGGAGTACGAGGTGGTCGAGGCCGTCGCTCCACGCCGCCTGGTGCTCGGCTCGCGCGGGTCCGGCGTCGACTACCGGATCACCTTCACGTTGCGCACGGTCGAGCGGCGGCGGCGCGGCTGCACCGAGGTCACCGTCGAGCAGGAGGCGGCGCCGACCCGGCCGTACGGTCGGGTGCTGGCGCTGATCCTCGGCGGCCTGGCCGCCCGGGCGGTCGAGGGCGCGCTCCGGCGTGACCTGGCCGACCTGGCGCTGGCCGCCGGCCCCACCCGCTCCACCGAGGCCGCCTGAGCCGAGGGCCGGGCGACCGGCTCGCGGTCCGGCCCCGGCCGGTAGGGTGCCGGGGCGGAGGTGGCGGATGGCGAAGGCCGGCAGGCGGCGGGCCGTGGTGGCGCTGGTGGCGGTGCTGGCCGTCGTGGCGTCGGTCGCCGTGGTCGCCCGGGTGCTGGCGCCGGCCGAGGTCGAGACCGTGGCCCGGGACCCGTACCCGCAGGCGCCCGCGCCGACCGCCGGGGTGATCGGGCGGCTGCCGGTGGCGCCGCTGGTCGTGGACGGCCGGCTCCGCGTCTATGCCGGCACCCGCCAGGTGTACGCGGACCAGCCGGTCACCGGCCGGTACCGGGTCACCCCGTTCTGGTCCTACCGCCGGTGGCCGGCGACGCTGGTCGGGGTGCTCGCCGAGGGCACCACGGTGGTCAGCCGCTGGTCCGACGGGAAGCTGGTGGCGCTGGACGCGCGTACCGGGCGGGTGGCGTGGCGGGCCGACGGGCCCGAGCCGGGGTCGGTGCCGAAGCCCCGCCGCACGTTCGCGGCCACGGTCTGGGACCGGGCCGGCCTGCACGTCGCCCGCACCGCCGACGGCCGCGACGTGCTGCTCGCCGCCGGTCCGGGCGCGGTCGGCGGGTACGCCCTGACGGACGGCCGCCGGCTGTGGCGTGCCGACGTCGGCCCGGACTGCCGGGTCGACGTGGGCAGCACCGCGAGCGGCGATCTGGTCGGGGTGGACACCTGCGAAGGACCGGCAGTGGTCGAGCTGCGGGACGCGACGACCGGCGTGGTGCGGACCCGTTGGCGGCCACCGGACGCGCCGGACCGGCTCGTGGTCACGCCGGTCGGTTGCCGCGACCGGCACTCCGGCTGCCGTGGCCTGCGTACCGCCGGGCCGGACGGCGAGCACAGCCGGGGCTGGCTGGTGACGGATCCCGGCGAGCCGACCGCCGCGCCGGGACTGGACGGGCCGGCGTCGGTGCTGGACGGCGAGCGGGTGGTGGACACGTCCGGCGGCGTGGTGACCGGGCGGTCCCCTCGCACCGGTGCGGAGCTGTGGCGCCGGGCCGACATCCACCCGGCCCGGGTGCTGGCGGTCGAGCCGGGACGGGTGCACCTGCTGACCGACCGGCGGGAACTGGTCACGCTGGACCCGCTCACCGGCGCAACCCGGTCGGAGTTCGTGCTGAACGCCGGGCGGGACGGGACCGGCTGGCAGCCGGGGCGGGCGTACGCGGTGAACGGCTACGTCGCGGTGGAGCGGGTGCGGGAGCACGCCTCCCCGGACGACGACGACCAGGGGTGGTTCCTGATGGCCGAGCCGGTGCTGCTCGCCGCCACCTGAGCGGACAGCCGGGTGAGGAGGGGCCCCTTCTCGACGCCAGGCGTCAAGAAGGGGCCCCTCCCTACGCCTCAGGCGAGGGCGGCCTCGGCGGCGGCCAGGAACGCGTCGTTCTCGGTCGGGGTGCCGATGGTGACCCGCACGCCGTCGCCCGGGAACGGCCGCACGATCACGCCGCGCGCCTCGCACGCCTTGCCGAACTCCACCGCCCGCTCGCCCAGCGGCAGCCAGACGAAGTTGGCCTGGCTGTCCGGCACGTCCGGCACGAACTTGCGCAGCGCCTCGGTGACCCGGTCCCGTTCGGCCACCACCAGCGCGCAGCGCCGCTGCACCTCGTCGGCCTGGGCGAGCGCGGCCAGCGCGCCGGCCTGGGCGGCCATGCTGGTGGAGAACGGGGTGACCACCTTGCGGACGGCGGCGGCCACGGCCGGCGCGGCCACCAGCCAGCCGATGCGCAGGCCGGCCAGGCCCCACGCCTTGGACAGCGTGCGCAGCACCGCCACGTTCGGCCGGTCCAGGTAGCTCAGGCCGTCCGGCACCTCGGCGTCGGTGACGAACTCCCGGTACGCCTCGTCGATCACCACGAGCACGTCGTCCGGCACCGCGTCGAGGAAGCGGTCCAGCTCGGCCTTGCGGACCGCCGTACCGGTGGGGTTGTTCGGGTTGCAGACCAGGATCATCCGGGTCCGGTCGGTCACCGCCGCCGCCATCGCCGCGAGGTCGTGCCCGTGGCCGGCGTCGTTCGGCACCCGCACGCTGGTCGCGCCGCTGGTCGCCGCGATGATCGGGTACGCCTCGAACGACCGCCACGAGTAGAGCAGCTCGTCACCGGGCAGGCAGGTGGCCCGGACCAGGTGCTCGGCCAGCGCCACCGAACCGCAGCCGGTGGCGATCCGGTCGGCGTCCACGCCGTAGCGCTCGGCGAGCGCCTGGCGCAGCGCCACCACGCCCATGTCCGGGTAGCGGTGCGAACCGGCGACCGCCTCGGCGACCGCCTCCACCACGCCGGGCAGCGGGCCGTACGGCACCTCGTTGCTGGCCAGCTTGATCGCCTCGGGCAGGCCCAGCTCCCGGGCCAGGTCGGCGGGGCTGCGGCCGGGCACGTAGTTGGGCAGCGCGTCCAGGTCGACGCGGGTGAGCCGCGGCGCAGGCTGGTGACGTCCGGTCTCGGTCATGGGGTGTCTCCCGGGGGGTCGGCGCGGTCGGGCGGGGCGGTACGGGGAGCGGGCCGGTTGCGGGGGAGCTGGACCACCACGGTCTGCGCCCGCTTGTCGTGCAGCGCCTGACGCAGCGGCTGGTCGAACAGGGGCGAGACGGCGTCGACGAGCTGGAGCAGCAGGCCCAGCCCGCAGCAGTACCAGAGCAGCGTGGGCATACCGAGCGTGCTCCAGCGCCGGAAGGCCCGGCCGAAGCCGAGCGGCTGGTCCGCCTCGACCGGCAGCGCGCGTACGCCGGCCACCCGCTTGCCGAACGTCTGCCCGCGCGCCGCCATCGACGGCACCTCGTACGCGAACCAGAGCGCGGTGGCGATCAGCAGGATGACGACCTGCAACCCGCCGGCCTGGTCGTCGATCTGGGGCAGCCCCTCGGTGGAGGTGTCGCCGTTCAACGCCCGACGCATCGTCTCCCGCAGGTAGGGCTCGATCGCCTCGAAGTAGCGCCAGACGAACCAGCCGTTGACCAGCACGTTGAGCAGGAACACCACACCGAGGTCGATGAGGCGGGCGACCAGCCGGGCACCGTACGAGGCGAGCGGCAGCCCGTGCGGGCGCGGCGCCGGCGGCCGGCCCGGCCACTGCGGGTACGGCCAGCCCGGCGGCGGCCCCTGCTGCCCCGGCTGGCCGGGGTGTCCCGGCCACGCTCCAGACTGGCCCGGCTGTCCGGGCTGCCCCGGCCATGGTCCGGCCTGGCCCGGCTGTCCGGGCTGCCCCCACCCGGGGGTGGGCTGCCCCGACGGGACCGGTCCGGCCGGCTGACCGGTGGGGCCACCCGCCGCGCCGGAGGCCGGCCGGTTGGCGGCGGAGCCGTTGCCCGGCGCGGCGGCCGGCTCGGGCTCGGCGGGCGGTGGACCGTCGGGCGGGGTGACGTCGACCGGGATCGGCGCACCGATCCAGCCCGCCCCGTCCCACCAGCGGCGGGTCTCCGGTTCGGCGGGGTCGACGTACCAGCCAGGTTCCAGACTCACGGTGCCCCTTCAGTTCGCGACTGCGGGGCTCGCAGGCCCGGCTCGCTCCTCACGCTCACAGGGCTCCCCTCAGTTCGCGACTGCGGGGCTCGCAGGCCCGGCTCGCTCCTCACGCTCACGGTGCCACCTTAACGACGACCGTGCCGGCGGCCTTGTCGTGCAGGCACTGCTGCCAGGGCTTGTCCCAGAGCTGCCAGAGGCCGTCGAGGTAGTTGAGGAACGGCACCAGCGAGGCGGCGACGAACTCGACCAGGTAGCGCTTGCCGAGCATGCCGCGGGTCAGCGTGGCGTCGGGACGCGCCGGGACGATCCGCAGCTTCATCACCTTCTTGCCGAGCGTCTGCCCGGTCCGGCGGGCGTACTCGACGTGGTAGAGCCAGTAGAAGACCAGCAGCAGAACGAACAGCCCCAACTCGGCCAGGAGCACCGGCAGGAGGAAGTCGCCGAAGATGACCAAGGGGTCGGGCTCGGCCACGGTGCCGTCCGGGCCGGGCGCCGGCATCCGGTCGATCATGCGGAGGACGAGCCAGATGAAGACCGGGGCGAAGAGCACCATCGCCACCGCGGTGGCGACCGCCGTGTCGATCAGCCACGCCACCAGCCGCTCGCCGAACGCGGCCAGCGGTTGGCCGTTCGGGGCCAGGGCCGGTGGCACGAACGCGGCGTGCGGGGCGTACCCGGGTGGGGGCGGCGGGTAGCCGGGGAGCGGCGGGTACGTCTGCGGGATGGGCTGTGCGGGCACCGCCGGGCCGCTGGGCGGCGCGAAGCCGCCGCCCACGGGCGGGGGCCCGGCGGGCGGCGGCGTCGTGTTCGGGGGAGGCTGGGTCACGCGGACAGTGTCACAGATTGCCGCGCTTCTCCTGCTCCCGCTCGATCGCCTCGAACAGGGCCTTGAAGTTGCCCTTGCCGAAGCCGAGGGAGCCGTGCCGCTCGATCAGCTCGAAGAAGACGGTCGGGCGGTCCTGCACCGGCTTGGTGAAGATCTGGAGCAGGTAGCCGTCCTCGTCCCGGTCCACCAGGATCTTGCGGGACTGGAGCTCCTCGATCGGCACCCGCACGTTGCCGATGCGGGCGCGCAGCTCCGGGTCCTGGTAGTAGGAGTCCGGGGTGTCCAGGAACTCGACGCCGGCCGCCCGCATGGCGTCCACGCTGGCCAGGATGTCGTTGGTGGCCACCGCGACGTGCTGGGCGCCGGGGCCCTGGTAGAACTCCAGGTACTCGTCGATCTGCGACTTCTTGCGGGCCACCGCCGGCTCGTTGAGCGGGAACTTCACCTTGCGGGTGCCGCTCGCCACCACCTTGCTCATCAGCGCGGAGTAGTCGGTGGCGATGTCGTCGCCGATGAACTCGGCCATGTTGCTGAAGCCCATGACCCGCTTGTAGAACTCGACCCACTCGTCCATCCGGCCCAGCTCCACGTTGCCGACCACGTGGTCGACGGCCTGGAAGAAGCGCTTCGGCTGGAGGCCGGCGTCGATCATCGGCTGGCGGTCCACGATCGGGGCGCGGGCCACGAAGCCGGGCAGGAACGGCCCGGTGTAGCGGGACCGGTCGATCAGCGTGTGCCGGGTGTCGCCGTACGCGCCGATGGCCGCCATCCGGACGGTGCCGTGCTCGTCGCTGACGTCGTGCGGGTCCAGCAGCCCGGTCGCGCCCTGGGCGGTGGCGTGCGCGTACGCGGCGTCCACGTCCGGCACCTCCAGCGCGATGTCGGAGATGCCGTCGCTGTGCTTCGCCACGTGCGCCTCGCCGTCCGCGCCCGGGCGGACCACGCCGGTCAGCACGAACCGGGCGGAACCGCTGGTCAGCACGTACTGCGCGTGGTCGCGGTAGCCCTGCTCCGGGCCCCGGTACGCCACGCAGGTCATGCCGTAGGCGGTGGAGTAGTAGTGCGCCGCCTGCTTGGCGTTGCCGACCAGGAAGTGCAGGTGGTCGAGGCCCTTGACCGGGAACGGGTCCCGGCTGATGTCGTGGTCGACGGCGCCGACGAGCACGTCGGCGTCGACCTCCTCGGTCAACTGGGGTCGGTCGATCGCCTGGGTCATGGTGGCCTCCCTCGCGTACCGGCCGGCCTCGTGGGCCGCCGTGGATGTGCTTGCGGCGAGCATCTCCGGACCGCCTCCAGTTGGGCAATAGTTGGCGATGTTCCTGGTCAGGTTGCGCATTCGGTACCGTGAACCACCATGAACACTGGTCAGGATGTACAGCTCGACGAGTTGGACGCGCGCTTGATCGAACTGCTCGCGGAGGAACCCCGGATCGGGGTGCTGGAGTGCTCCCGCCGGCTCGGCGTGGCCCGCGGCACCGTGCAGGCCCGGCTCGACAAGCTGGTCGGCCGCGGCGTGGTGGGCGGGTTCGGGCCGGAGATCTCCCCGGCCGCGATCGGGTTCGGGGTGACCAGCTTCGTCACCCTGGAGATCAGCCAGCGGCACGGCCACGACCAGGTCACCGCGCACCTGGCCGCCATCCCGGAGGTGCTGGAGGCGCACACCATCACCGGCTCCAGCGACCTGCTCTGCCGCATCGTGGCCCGGTCGAACACCGACCTCCAGCGGGTCATCGACCAGATCGTCGCCTCGGACGCCATCCGGCGGGCCTCCACCATCATCGCGTTGGCCGAGCAGATCCCCTACCGCACGCTCCCGCTGGTCCGCTCCGCCGCCCGCGGCGGCCATTAACACCTCGGGCCGGCAAGAAGCGGCGCGACACGCCCCGCACGGAGCCCGGGGAACGGTGATCGTCGCTACCGTGTCCGGTGTGAAGGGCCTAGGCGTACGCGGCTGGTTGCTGCTCGGGCTCATCACCGTGGTCGTCCTCGCCGCCACCGGCGTCTGGAATCCCTTCCCCCGGCTGTGGGACTGGGTCGACCGGAGCAAGCCGATCTCCGAGCCGGACGTGGTCTGGCAGCAACGCGTCGGCGGCACCCCGCGCAGCGTCACCATCGCCGGCGACACCGTGATCGTCGAGCAGCGCACCCGGATCGAGTCGCGCAAGCTCGCCGACGGCAGCCAGCTCTGGGAGCGCAAGGCCGACTGGTCGGCGGTGGCCGGCAACGGCCGGGAGTCGGTCGTCGCCGTGGGCAAGCTGCTCGACAAGGGGTACGAGGTGCTCGACCCGGCCACCGGCGTGACCCGCCGGCGCGACGGTCGCGCGATTGCCGTCTGGACGTACCGGAACCTGCTGCTCGACGCGTACTGCGTGCAGGCCACCGACTGCACGCTGCGGGCCTGGGAGCCGCGCGGCACCGCTCCGCTGTGGACCGCGTTCCTGCCCGGCGTGCACAGCGGGGTGCTCGCCGACAACCCGGAGCTGCTCGGCACGCGTCGGCTGGGCGCGAACCGGATCGACGGCGGGGTGGCCGGGCCGGAGTCGGTCCCGCCGCTGCTCGGCTTCCCGGTCGACGGCCGGGTGCACGTGGTGGACACCGCCACCGGCCGGGTGCTCCAGAACGTCCAGCCCGGTCGGGAGGAGCGGCTGGCGGTGGTCGGCGGCCGGCTGCTCCGGATCGCGGCCACCTCCCGCGACGGGAGCTGCTATTTCGTCATCACCGCCGTCGACCCGGCCACCGGCCAGCAGGTGTGGCGACGGGCCGGGGTCAACCTGCGGACCGCGGACGCCGCCGGCTGCGTGCAGCGGGAGGACCCGCAGGGCGCCCGCAACGTGCTCATCGGGGTGGCCCCGGACGGTCGCGAGGCGGTGCTCGACGGCTACGACGGCCGGCTGCTCCAGGTCGGCGCGGAGGGCGAGAAGCTGCTCGCCGTCGACGACCGGTACGCGGTGGTGCGCAGCGCCGACAAGGACTCGCTGCTCGGCCGCGAGCTGTCCGCCGACCGGACCCGGTGGACGCGGCCGGCCGGCGGCCGGAGCGGCGCGGCGCTCACCCCGTACGCGGTGGTGATCACGGAGGAGAAGCCGTCCCGGCTGATCGCGGTCGAGCCGCGCGGCGGCCGGGTGCTGGCCGAGCTGCGCACCTCGGCGAACGCGTTGGCGGTCGGCCCGAACGGCATGATCGTCGGGGAGGGGCGGGAGATCGGGTACGTCCGCTGGGGCACCGGTGGCGCCGGTGCGCCGCCGGCCGACCAGGGTGCCGTACCGGCGCCCGACCCCGGTGACACCTGGCGTCCCCCGAACGACCGGGGCGACTGCGGGCCGAAGAAGGAACTCTGCGCCGACGGGAAGTGACGCCGGGTGAGATAGGCGTCCCAGGACCTACCGGCGGGTGTCACCGATCGACCGCTCTGCCCTAGGCTTTTCGGTCATGAGCAGTGCTGCCGCCTTCTCGTACGCGCCCCTCCTGCCGACCGGCCCCGACCAGACCGAATATCGCCTGGTCACCGACGAGGGCGTGGACGTCGTCAACGGCCCGGGTGGCCGCCGCTTCCTCACCGTGGAACCGGCCGCGCTGACCGCGTTGACCGCCGAGGCCATGCACGACGTCGCCCATTTCCTGCGCCCGGCCCACCTGGCCCAGCTCCGGTCGATCATCGACGACCCGGCGGCCTCGCCGAACGACCGGTTCGTCGCGCTCGACCTGCTGCGCAACGCCAACATCGCGGCCGGTGGCGTGCTGCCGATGTGCCAGGACACCGGCACCGCGATCGTGATGGGCAAGCGTGGCCGGCACGTGCTCACCGACGGCACCGACGCGGAGGCGATCTCGCGCGGCGTCTACCAGGCGTACACGAAGCTGAACCTGCGTTACTCGCAGCTCGCGCCGCTGACCATGTGGGACGAGCGGAACACCGGCAGCAACCTGCCGGCCCAGGTGGAGCTCTACGCCGAGGACCCGGACGGCCACCCGGACGCGTACAAGTTCCTGTTCATGGCCAAGGGTGGGGGCTCGGCCAACAAGTCCTACCTCTACCAGGAGACCAAGGCGCTGTTGAATCCGACGCGGATGATGCAGTTCCTGGAGGAGAAGCTGCGGCTGATCGGCACCGCGGCCTGCCCGCCCTACCACCTGGCCATCGTCATCGGCGGCACCTCCGCGGAATACGCGTTGAAGACCGCCAAGTACGCCTCCGCGAAGTACCTCGACGCGCTGCCGACGCAGGGCTCGATGAGCGCGCACGGTTTCCGTGACCTGGAGCTGGAGGCGGAGGTGCTGGAGCTGACCCGCAACTTCGGCATCGGCGCGCAGTTCGGTGGGCGTTACTTCTGCCACGACGTGCGGGTGGTCCGGCTGCCCCGGCACGGCGCGTCCTGCCCGGTCGCCATCGCGGTCTCCTGCTCCGCCGACCGGCAGGCGGTTGCCAAGATCACCCCGTCGGGTGTGTGGCTGGAGCGCCTCGAAACCGACCCGGCCCGCTACCTGCCCGACGTCACCGACGAGACGCTGGACACCGAGACCGTCGTCCGGGTGGACCTGAACCGGCCGATGGACGAGATCCGCGCCGAGCTGTCGAAGTACCCGGTGAAGACCCGGCTCTCGCTCACCGGCCCGCTCGTGGTGGCCCGGGACATCGCGCACGCGAAGATCGCCGAGCGGCTGGACGCCGGCGAGCCGATGCCGCAATATCTGCGCGACCACGCGGTCTACTACGCCGGCCCGGCCAAGACCCCCGAGGGCTACGCCTCCGGCTCGTTCGGCCCCACCACGGCCGGCCGGATGGACGCCTACGTGGAGAAGTTCCAGGCGGCCGGCGGCTCGATGGTGATGCTGGCCAAGGGCAACCGGTCCGCCCAGGTCACCCGCTCCTGCCACACCCACGGCGGGTTCTACCTCGGCTCGATCGGCGGCCCGGCGGCCCGGCTGGCCCAGGACTGCATCAAGCACGTCGAGGTGCTCGAATACCCGGAGCTGGGCATGGAGGCGGTCTGGCGGATCGAGGTGGAGGACTTCCCGGCCTTCATCGTGGTCGACGACAAGGGCAGCGACTTCTTCGCCGAGGTCACCAAGCCGGTGCTCACCGTCGGCCGCCGCTGAGAAATTTAAGTTCTCAGGAATCTTTGGCGTTTTGATGCTTGGTGGAGTTTCCCCCTTCTCGTAGCCTGATCGGGCTGACGAGGAGGGCCACATGCCATCGATCGACATAGACGAAGAAACCGACCGTTACTTGGCGTTCGCCGCCGACATCGCGGGGCTGACCAAAGGGCAGGTCGTGGCACGCCTGGTCCGGGAGGCGAGAGCGCGCGCCGAGGCGCGGGCAGGCGAAACGAGTGCCGCTGACGAGCCCTCGGCCGTTCAGGTATATGCCGACTACGCCGGGCATCGCACCTTCGCGTCGTTCGTTCCGGGGCCGGGGCGCATCGAGATCACCTCAGGTCCGCTGGCCGGAAGCGTCTTCAAGACGCCGAGCCAGGCGGCCCGGGAGATTGTCAAGCACTACAACCCCGAGGTGAGCCCGCACCGCAACGGTTGGAGCTTCTTCCTCATCGCGGAGACCGCTGCGCCGCTTCAGACGCTGCGGCATCGGTGAGGTGAGAGGTGGGGCCACACATCTTCGTGGACGAGACCAAGGAACGCGGCCTGATACTCGCGGCAGCCGTCCTCGATCGGCACCGGGTGACTGCGGCCCGTCAGGTCGTATCCGGGCTCACGCTGCGCGGTCAACGCAGCATCCACTTCTGCAAGGAGCGACCTGAACGGCGGCGGGAGATCCTCGTGGCGTTCCGCAAGCTCGGCGCGGCAGTCGTGCTCTACGACGCATCGAGTCACCGCGACCATCGTGCCGCCCGGGAAGCGTGCCTCCGGGCGTTGATCGCCGACGCCGCCAAGGCCGGTGCCGAGCGTCTGGTGTTGGAGTTGGACGACTCCCGGCGGGTGGCCGACGTGCGCACGCTCAACCATGAGCTACGGCTGGCCGGGGTGGCCGAACAGTTGCGGTACGACCACTTGCGGGCCCATGAGGACCACCTGCTCGCGCTCCCCGACGCGATTGCCTGGTCGTGGGCCAGAGGCGGCGAGTGGAAGGCGATGGTGCGCCCGATGGTGGACGAGGTGCGACCGGTGGACGGCTGAAACGCGAGACCCGGCCCACCCACCGTCCGGAAGGCTGCCGGGTCCACTTCCAGAAGCTACTGCTCCTGGCGACTGCGATACTACCCGCTTCGACGGGCCTGGTTCCACCTTCCGACATCGGTGCGCTCGCCCGACCTCGCGGCCGGACGGGCGCACCGCCCCCGTCGGATGTCGTCACCGACAACCCGTGACGAGTCTGTACGGCGTCGCTGTCGATCCTCTATCAGATCGCTATCGCCTCCACGCGTCGTACGGTTACCACCGGGTTACGCTGCTCTAAGTGCACAAAGGGCGTACGGGGGCGGCGCATGCGGTTCGGGATCCTGGGACCTCTGCGGGTAGGCGGCGGCGAAGCCACCGTCACCGCAGGTCGGGACCGGACCGTGCTCGCCCTCCTGCTGCTGCGCGCCGGCCGTGTGGTGCCGTTCGACGAGCTGATCGACGCCGTCTGGGAGGAGCGTCCCCCGGCCACCGCCCGGGCCCAGCTCCAGATCTGCGTGTCGCGACTACGACAGCGCCTCGCGGTGCTGGGGCTGCCGCCGGACGTCATCGTCACCGATCCGTCCGGCTACGGCGTCCGCACCGCACCGGACGACCTCGACGCCGACATCTTCGGCCGGACTGTCGACGCCGCGCGGGCCGCGGTCGCCGCCGGGCAGTCCGAGGAGGCGCGACGTCACTACCGGGCCGCGTTGGCCCTCTGGCGGGGTCCGGCACTCAGCGGCATCCCCAGCCGGAGCGTACGCCGGCGGGCGCAGGCCCTCGACGAGCAGCGGCTGGCCGCGTTGGAGGAGCGCGTCGAGATCGAGCTGCGACTGCGACCGGCGACCGACCTCGTCGACGAGCTGGCCGAGAGCGTCGAGCGGAACCCGCTGCGGGAGCGGCTGCGCGGCCAGCTCATGCGCGCCCTCGCCGCGGTGGGCCGGCAGGCCGACGCGCTCGCCGTCTACCGCGAGGGCCGCCGCCTGTACGCCGAGGAGCTGGGCATCGAGCCCGGTCCGGAGTTGCAGGACCTGCACCAGCGGGTGCTCGCCGGCGACCTGGCCCTGGGTGTCGCGGAGCACCGGTCCACGGTGCCGGTCCGTTCGCTGCCGCGGGCGATCAGTGACTTCACCGGCCGTCAGCAGACCGTGGTCCGGCTGGTGAAGGAGATCGGGGAGGACCGGGTCCGGGTCCAGCTCATCGATGGCATGGCCGGCAGCGGCAAGACCACGCTGGCGGTGCACCTGGCTGCCGCCCTCGGTGACCGCTACCCGGACGCGCATCTCTTCGTCGACCTGCACGGGCACAGCGAGCGCATGCCGCTGACCCCCGCGGCGGCGGTGGCGGTCCTGCTGCGCCAGCTCGGGGTGCCGCCGGAACGGATGCCGCTGGACCTGGCGGACCGGTTGACGCTGTGGCGTACCGAGCTGGCCGGCCGCCGCGCGCTCGTGGTGCTCGACAACGCGGCCGACAGCGCGCAGGTCACGCCGCTGTTGCCGAACGGCCCGGACTGCCTCGTCCTCATCACGAGCCGCCGCCGGCTGGTCGGGTTGGACGAGGGACGCCCGTCGTCCCTGCCCGTGCTCGACCCGGAGGAGGCGGTGGAGCTGCTCGGCCGGATCGGCGGCCGGGACCGGGTCGCCGCCGAACCGGAGGCGGCTGCCGAGGTGGCGCGGCGCTGCGGGCACCTGCCGCTGGCCCTGCGGCTGGCGGCGGCCCGGCTGGCGCACCGGCCCCGCTGGCGGGTCGCGGACCTGGCCGAACGGCTCGCCACCAGCCCGGACCCGCTGGCCGAGCTGGCCGCCGGGGAGCGTTCCGTCGGGCAGGCGTTCGCGCTCTCGTACGCCCAGGTGTCGCCCTCGGCGCAGCGGATGCTGCGGCTGCTCGGTCTGCCGCCGGGGGGCGGTTTCGACAACCGGGTGGCCGCCGCGCTGGCCGACGCACCCCTGGCCGAGGCGCAGGACCTGCTCGACGAGCTGGTGGACGCGCACCTGGTGGAGGAGGCCGAGCCGGGCCGCTACCGGCTGCACGACCTGATCCGCGAGTACGCCCGGACGCTGATCGCCGAGCCGGACCGGGCCGCGGAGCGCCGGACGGCCCTGGAACGGCTGCTGGACCATCACCTCGACGTGGCCACGGCCATCGCCCGGACGATCGAGTCGGCGGGCAGCCTGCGGTCCCTGCCCGCCAACCCACCGCGCCGGCCCGATCTGGTCGCCGCCACGCTCCCGCAGGGCCGGGCCTGGTTCGACGAGCACACGGCGCTGTTGACCGCGCTGGTCCAGCTCGCCGAGGCGGAGGGTTTCCTGCGGCACTGCTGGCAGCTCACCCGGGCCTGCTGGCGAGCCAACTTCGACAGTGGACACCTGGACGACCTGTTGGAGACGCACCGCGTCGGCCTGCGCGCGGCCGAGGCGCTCGGTGACGAGGCGGCGGTGGGCACGATCTACAACTACCTCTCCTCGGTCTACTACCGGCAGGCCCGGTTTCCCGAGGCCATCCGGTTGATGCGGCAGGCCCTCGACATCCGTCGCCGGCTCGGGCTCCGCGACGAGATGCGGACGTCGTTGTGGAACCTCGGCGTGTCCTACTCGGCGAACGGGGATCACCAGCAGGGGATGGAGTGCCTCGACTCCGCGATGCGGATGATCCGCGGCGCCGACCACACGGCGGAGCTGGCCAACCTGATCAACAACGTGGCCTACGCGCTGCTGTCGGCCGGCCGCCACGCGGAGGCGCTGCGCCTCAGCCGGTCCCACCTGGTGCTGGCGCGGCAGAACGGGGATTTCCGGCAGTTGGCGAACGCGGTCGCGCACACCGGCATGATCCGGCACCGGATGGGCGACCTGGAGCCGGCGCAACGGCTGCTGCGGGTCGCCCTGCGCCTCAAGAAGAAGTACGTCGGCAGGTACGGCGAGGCGGAGGTGCTCAACGAGATGGGCGCCCTCCAGCGGCGGGTCGGTCGGCCCGAGCGGGCGGCCGACCTGCACCGGGAGGCGCTGGTGGTGGTGACCGATTCCGGCGACCGGATCGGTCAGGGCGCCTCGCGCAACCTGCTCGCCCAGGCGCTGCTCGACCAGGGTGACGTGGCCAGCGCGCTCGACCTGCACCGCCGGGTGCTCGCCGACGCCACCCGGCTCGGCGCCCGCTACGAGCAGGCCCGTGCGCTGGACGGCATGGCCCGGTGCCTGCGCGACACGGACGCCGAGCAGGCCCGCCGGTACGCCGGCCGGGCGCTGGTGTTGTTCCGTCAGATCGAGTCCCCGGACCAGCGGGCGACCGAGGAACTGTTGGCCGAGCTGGGTTGAGGCCCGCGCCGCTTTCCCTGCGTACCGGCGGGCGGCGCGGCAGGATGGTACGCGTGACGACTCCAGAGGCGACCGGTTACCGGATCGAACGTGACTCGATGGGCGAGGTGGAGGTGCCCGCCGAGGCGCTGTGGCGGGCGCAGACCCAGCGCGCGGTGCAGAACTTCCCGATCTCGGGTCGCGGGCTCGAACCGGCCCAGATCAAGGCGCTGGCCCAGATCAAGGGTGCGGCTGCCCAGGTCAACGGCGAGTTGGGCGTGATCGACGCGGACGTGGCCGAGGCGATCGCCACGGCCGCCGCGCACGTCGCCGCCGGGGGCTACGACGACCAGTTCCCGGTGGACGTGTTCCAGACCGGCTCCGGCACGTCGTCCAACATGAACACCAACGAGGTGATCGCGTCGCTGGCGAGCCGCGAGTTGGGCCGTGACGTGCACCCGAACGACCACGTGAACGCATCGCAGTCCAGCAACGACGTGTTCCCGACCTCGATCCACCTGGCCGCCACCCAGTTCGTGGTGGAGGATCTGCTCCCGTCCTTGACGCAGCTCGCCATGGCGTTGGAGGCGAAGGCGGCCGAGTTCTCCACCGTGGTCAAGGCGGGCCGGACGCACCTGATGGACGCCACCCCGGTCACGCTCGGGCAGGAGTTCGGCGGCTACGCCGCGCAGGTCCGCTACGGCGTCGAGCGGTTGGAGGCGGCGCTGCCCCGGCTGGCCGAGTTGCCGCTGGGCGGCACCGCGGTGGGCACCGGCATCAACACCCCGCTCGGTTTCGCGGGCAAGGTGATCGGGCGGCTGCGGGACTCGACCGGCCTGCCGCTGTCCGAGGCACGCAACCACTTCGAGGCGCAGGGTGCGCGGGACGCGCTGGTGGAGACGTCCGGGCAGCTCCGCACCGTCGCGGTCGGCCTCTACAAGATCGCCAACGACGTACGCTGGATGGGTTCCGGCCCTCGCGCGGGCCTGCGCGAGCTGCGCATTCCCGACCTCCAGCCCGGCTCGTCGATCATGCCGGGCAAGGTCAACCCGGTGGTGGCCGAGGCGATGCGCCAGGTCTGCGCGCAGGTGATCGGCAACGACGCGGCGGTGGCCTTCGCCGGCTCGCAGGGCGACTTCGAGCTGAACGTGATGCTTCCGGTCATGGGCCGCAACCTGCTGGAGTCGATCAAGCTGATCGCCGCCTCCAGCCGGCTCTTCGCCGAGCGCCTGGTGGCCGGCCTGGTCGCCGACGCCGAGGTCTGCCTGGCGTACGCGGAGGGCTCGCCGTCGATCGTCACCCCGCTCAACCGCCATCTCGGGTACGACGAGGCCGCCTCGATCGCGAAGGAGGCGCTGGCCAAGCAGGTCTCCATCCGCGAGGTGGTGATCTCGCGCGGGCACGTCGAGTCGGGCACGCTCACCGAGACCCAGTTGGACGAGGCGCTGGACCTGCTCCGGATGACGCACCCCTGAGGTCAGGGCAGGGCCCGTCGTCGCGCCCAGCCGAGGAGGCGGGCGAGCAGGGCGGCCGGGTCGAGCCGTTCGACCGGGTGCAGCCGGTGCAGGTCGGCGGTCGCGCCGCCGGGCCGGTAATCACCTCGACCGCCACCCGGCTGGCCGGATGCGACGTGGCGTGTCTTCCGGTCATGCGGTGGTCACGTGTTCATGGCAGGGTGCAGGCATGACCAGCTACGGGGGACGACACGTCCCGAGAGACAGGTGGGTGCCGGTCGAGCGGCGATGGCTCGGTCTGGACCGGCGTACTCTGCTCCCCGCTCTGGTCGTGCTGGTCATTGCCATCGTGCTGCGGACGGTCCTACCGGCGATCGACCAGGCCGTCCCGGTCGATAACGTGATCAAGGCCGGTGAGCGGATCAACCTTGACGGTGGGCTCACCGTCGCGGCGCCGGCCGGGTGGGAGTTGACCGACGGCATTCTGGTCGGCGCGAACAGGGTGGAGCCCGGGGCCGGCTCACCATCTGCGGCATTCACGCAGGGCGGCGTCAACGTCCAGATTCGGGTGGCGCCCTTCGCCGGCGGCCCGGACGCCCTGCTGGATCAGGTCAGCCGCAATGACGCCGAGTCCGACCGTCCCGAGTTCACCGTCACCGGCACGCGGGCCACGTTGAGCGCCGCCGGCGGCCTGACCGGCGTCGCCGAGAACTACACCACCGCCTCCGATGACGGCATCCTGGCCGCCTACACCGTTCCGGACGGCCGTGGCGTCGTCATCGAGGTCGTCGGGACCCGCAGCCAGCTCGCCGCCAATGCCGCGCCGATCAACGCCATGCTGCGCAGCGTCGACTTCCAGGAGCAGTCGTGACCACTTCTGACGCGGCGCAGAACGACCGCGCCACCGCTCTACGGGCATCCGGCTGGGGCGAACCGTTCCGCCTGGTGCAGGTTCGCAACCTGTGTTTCTGGGTCTTCGCGCTGGGCGTCGTCAGCGGCGCTTACACGCTGATCCACTACTTCGGGTCCGGCCTTGCCGCGTACGGTGTGGGGCTGGGTGTCGGGGTCATCGCCTTCGCCCTCTACGTCATTCCGTGGCTCATTCTGCTGGCCTATCACAACCGATACACCCGGTTGCCCGGCAAGCTACTGCTGACCGCGTTCGTCTGGGGGGCGCTCGGCGCCGCGTTCTGGATCGCGCTGGCCGCCAACGGTGCGATCCTTTCGCTGTACGGCAAGCTCTTCGGTCAGGCCTGGGTCAGCGACTGGGGTGCCGGGCTGACTGCGCCGTTCACCGAGGAGACCAGTAAGGCCCTCGCGCTCGTCCTTCTCATCGGCCTCGCCCCGCGGTTGGTGCGCAGCCCGTTCGACGGTCTGATCATCGGCGCGTACGCCGGCCTCGGCTTTCAGATCATCGAAGATGTCCTCTACGCATACAACGCCGCCGTCGCCGCGTTCGGCGTCGACCAGGTCGGCGTCGCCTGGCGGATCGTGCTGGTGCGGAGCCTCTCCGGGCTGTTCGCGCATGTCCTGTTCAGTGCGGTTTTCTGCTCCGGCCTGATGTGGCTTCTCGGCCGCGGACAGCGCCCGCATCGCCTCCGCGGCGCACTGCTGATGATCGGCGCGATGATCGCCCACGGCCTCTGGGACAACATGGGCGCGCTGGGCTACAAGCTGTCCGACGGTTTCGGCGTTCCACTGCTGTTGTTCGTCGTCCTGCCGGTCGTTGACCTGCTTCTGCTCTGGCTGGCGTTCCGCCTGGCCGTGCCACAGGAACAGGCCTGGCTCCGTGCCATTCTGGCACCCGAAACCGCATCCGGACTGCTCACCGAAGATGAAGTGACTGCCGCTGCCGGGGGGTGGCTCACCCGCCGGCGCTACCGGAAGGCACAGCACGGCCACGGGGAGAGGGTGCGTGCCAAGCACCTTCTGACTGCCGCGAACGACCTGGCCCAGGAATTGGCCGGCCGTGACGAGGCTGGCATCGAGCACGCCCGGTCCGAGATCACCCGTCTACGCGCCCGACCCGCGGACGGCTGACCGCGCCTGAGCAGAAAGGACCCGGCCGGGCCGGTGCTCACCTTCGACGCGTACCCCTGGCGGGCTTCCTGGCCGCGCCACCGCGGCGGTAATTGCCTCGCCGGGGGCGGCGGGTCGGCGGGATGATCCGACCCGTGCCTGACGACGACGGGGTGTTGCGGGAGACCGGGCGGCTGACGCTGCGCCGGTTCACCATGGCCGACGTGGACCGGCTGGTCGCGCTGGACGCCGACCCGGAGGTGATGCGGTTCCTCACCAACGGCGTGCCGACGCCGGCCGCGACCATCCGCGACGAGGTGCTGCCCCGGCTGCTGGCCGAGTACGGCCGGCATCCCGGGCTGGGGCGCTGGGCCGCGCTCGACCGGTTGAGCGGGGAGTTCCTCGGCTGGCTGGCGCTCGATCCGTCCGACGACGGCGTCGAGGCGGAGCTGGGCTACCGGCTGCGCCGGGCGGCGTGGGGGCACGGGCTGGCCACCGAGGGCGCGCGGGCGCTGGTGCGGCACGCGTTCGACACGGTCGGCGTGCGGCGGGTGTGGGCGCAGACGATGGCGGTCAACGACCGGTCCCGCGCGGTGATGACCCGCGCCGGGTTGCGCTACACCCGCACGTTCCACCCCGTCTTCGACGACCCGATCCCGGGTACGGAGCACGGCGAGGTGGAGTACGAGCTGCGCCGGGCGGACTGGCCGGCGATCCGTCAGGAGTGGGACGCCGCCCTGCGGGCCCGGTAGGCGCTGACCGCGGCCCGGTTGCCGCAGCCGGCGTCGCAGAACCGGCGGGACCGGTTCTTCGACAGGTCGACCAGCACGTTGTCGCAGTCGGGGTGGTCGCAGCGGCGCAGCCGGCTCAGCTCACCGGACCGGACCAGGTCGGCCACGGCCATCGCGGCCTCGACCGCCATCCGCGTGGCCAGCGGCGCGTCGCGGGGCACGGCGTGCAGATGGTACGGCTCGTCGTCGTGCCGGATGAGTTGCGGCAGGGCGTGCGACTCGCGGAGCAGCCCGTTGACGATCTCCACCACCTCGTCGGTGTCGGCGTACCAGATCCGGCGCAGCCGGGGCCGCAGCGTGCGGACCTGGCGGAGTTCCGCGTCGGTGTGCTCGTGCCGGCCGCTCCACCCGTACGCGGTGAAGAACCCGTCGAGCGCGGCGACGTCCGGCAGGTCCTCCCGGTCGGGGCCGGCGGTGTTCACCAACGCGGCGGCGGCCACCAACCCGCACTCGGTGTCATGGGCGAAAAGCAACTTGACTCCTGTCGGAGGCTACCCCTAGCGTCATCAGCGTACCGCTTCTTCACCCATGACCAGGAGACGTCGATGCGTGAACGGTCCGGCACCGGGCTCGGCTTGGCTCTGCTCTCCGCGCTCACGTTCGCCACCTCGGGCACGTTCGCCCGGCCGCTGATCACCGGTGAGTGGTCGGCGGTCGCCGTGGTGATCGCCCGGGTCGGCATCGCCGCGCTGGTGCTGGCCGTGCCCGCCCTGCTGGTGCTGCGCGGTCGTTGGCCGGTGCTGCGCCGCAACGCGCTCACCGTGGTGCTGTTCGGGCTGCTCGGGGTGGCCCTGGCCCAGGCGTGCTTCTTCAACGCGGTGCGGTACCTGCCGGTCGGCGTGGCGCTGCTGCTGGAATACCTCGGCATCGTGCTGGTGGTCGGCTGGATGTGGCTGGTCCACGGCCAGCGTCCCCGGGTGCTGACCGTGGCCGGTTCGCTCACCGCGCTGGCCGGGTTGGTGTTCGTCCTCGACCTCACCGGCGCCGGCCGCCTCGACCCGGTGGGCGTGCTCTGGGGGCTCGGCGCCGGCGTGGGGCTGGCCGGCTACTACGTCATCGCCGGCCGCGTCGACGCCCAACTGCCCTCGGTGGTGATGGCCAGCGGCGGCATGGCCGTCGGCGCCGTGGTCCTGCTCCTGGTCGGCGCGCTGGGCGTGCTCCCGCTGGCCGCCGGCACCGCCGACGTCAGCTTCGCCGGGCACCGGGTGAGCTGGCTGGCGCCGATCCTCGGGCTGTCGCTGATCGCCGCCGTGGTCGCGTACCTGTCCGGTGTCGCCGGGGCGCGGCTGCTCGGCGCCCGGCTCTCCTCCTTCGTGGGGCTGACCGAGGTGATGTTCGCGGTGCTGATCGCCTGGTTGGTGCTGAACGAGCTGCCGACCGCGATCCAACTGGTCGGCGGCGCGCTCATCGTCGCTGGCGTCGCGCTGGTCCGGGTGGACGAGCTGCGGGCCGCCCCCGGGGAGGCGTCGCCGGCCCCGGCCGAGTCGGCGCTGGTCGGTGAGCGGTGACCGCACCCGTACCGCGGTCGTCCTCGACGCCGACGAGACCCTGATCGACCTGCGCCCCGCGCCGGCGTCCTTCGCCGCCGTGGTGGCGACCGCCGGGCTGCCCCGGCCACCCGGCCTCGAACCCGACGCCGAGGTGTCCACGTGGGCCGAACTGCCCGGGGTGCTCACCGCGTTGACGAGCGCGAATGCCTGATTGCGGCCTATTCCGGGCGCGCACCTGGCGAAACCTGCTCCCGTGATGTGGGATGACAGCCACGTCCCTCAACGAGAGGATCTGAATGTGGTGAGCAAGCGCTTCACCGCCGGTGCGGTCGCGGTCGCGGCCTCGCTGGCACTCACGGTGACCGGTCTGGGAGTTCCGGCGACGGCCGCGCCGTCCAGCACCCGCACCTTCACCGTGCTGGCGGAGAGCGGCGTCTCCAACGACGCCGCGATCGCCGCGATCAAGGCGGCCGGCGGCACGGTCGTCTCCCGCACCGACGACGTCGGCCTGTTCCAGGTGACCAGCGAGCGGGCGGACTTCGCCAGCCGGGCCACCGCCGCCGGCGCGCTGGTCGGCGCGGCCGAGGAGAAGGCGATCGGCCGGAAGCCGAAGCTCGACCGGGTCGAGCAGGAACACCTGACGGCCGCCGTCGCGAGCAAGGGCCGGGCCGCCAACGGCAACGCCAAGAAGATGGACCCGCTCGACGACAAGCTCTGGGGTCTGGACATGATCCGGGCCGACCAGGCCCGCAAGATCGAGCCGGGTGACCGGCGGGTCACCGTCGGCGTCCTGGACACCGGCGTCGACGCCAGCCAGCCCGACCTGGCCCCGAACTTCAACTGGGCGCTGTCCCGCAACTTCGCGCCCGACATCCCCGACGTCGACGGCCCGTGCGAGGTGGCGAGCTGCCTCGACCCGGTCGGTACCGACGACGGCGGCCACGGCACCCACGTGGCCGGCACGATCGGCGCCGCCGCCAACGGCTTCGGCCTCTCCGGCGTGGCCCCGAAGATCTCCCTGGTCGAGCTGAAGGGTGGCCAGGACAGCGGCTACTTCTTCCTCAACCCGGTGGTCAACGCGCTGGTGCACGCCGGCCGTTCCGGACTCGACGTGGTCAACATGTCGTTCTACGTCGACCCGTGGCTCTACAACTGCACCGCCAACCCGGCCGACACCCCGGAGCAGCAGGCCGAGCAGCGGACCATCATCGAGGCCATGAAGCGGGCCCTGACCTTCGCCCACCGCAAGGGCGTCACGCTGGTCGGCGCGCTGGGCAACAACAACGAGGACCTGGGCGACCCCCGCGTCGACGAGAGCAGCCCGGACTACGGCGACACCCCGCCGTACCCGCGGCCGATCGACAACGCGAGCTGCTGGGACCTGCCCACCGAGGGCCCGCACGTGATCAGCGTGTCGTCCGTCGGCCCGTCCGGCAAGAAGGCCGACTACTCGAACTACGGCACCGAGCAGACCTCGGTGGCGGCCCCGGGTGGCTGGTTCCGCGACGGCTTCGGCACCGACACGTACCGCACCGACGCCAACATGATCCTCTCCACGTACCCGAAGAAGGTGCTCCAGGAGGAGGGGTCGGTCGACGAGAACGGCAACATCGTGGCCGGCTTCGAGGACTCGGTGTTCAAGCAGTGCACGGCCAAGGGTGAGTGTGGTTACTACACCTACCTCCAGGGCACGTCGATGGCGTCCCCGCACGCCGCCGGCGTGGCCGCGCTGATCGTCAGCCGGTACGGCAAGACGCAGGGCCGCGACGGCTACGGCATGGCGCCGGACCAGGTCGAGCAGCACCTCTACCGGACGGCGGCCGAGCACGCCTGCCCGGAGCCGCGGCTCCAGACCTACACCAACGAGGGCCGGGACGAGACGTACAACGCGTACTGCGCGGGTTCGTTGAACTTCAACGGCTTCTACGGCTACGGCGTCGTCGACGCCTACGCCGCGGTGAAGACGCCGCTGAAGCCCAACGCGCGGCCGTAACGACATTCGCGGTTCCGAGAAGCCCGGGCGACGCACGTCGCCCGGGCTTCTCCGTGTCGACGAGTCGGCGGCGTGGTGCAACCGGCACCGGCCGGTGCGGCTCGTCACGGTCGCCAGCCCCGAGCCACCAAGGCGGCGCGGATCTCGCGGACCAGGACTGGGAACTCCCTGCCCAGGCGCCGGCTGGTCGCGTGCAGCACCAGCCAACCCGCCTCGACGAGTTGATTGAGCCGGCACCGGTCGAGGTGCATCCGATCCGGATCGGCGTGCCACTGACCGTCGTAATCGACGGCGACCCGGAACTCCGGCCACGCCAGGTCGGGATGGAGAACGAGGCCGGTCGACACGCGTACCGGATGTTGGGCCGCGGGACGCGGCAGGCCGGCGAACATCAGCCGCACCCGCAGATGGGACTCGGGTGGCGACTGGGCGCAGCCGTCGGTCAGGCCGAAAACCCACGACGCCCGGCGGCCACCCGGACGGTCGGCGTTCCGGGCCGCCTCGGCGGCCAGTCCGGACCGGCTGACCACCCCGATGCGCAGGAGCCCGTCGAGGATGCCGACGGCCCGTACGGGGTCGGTCCAGACCGCCGTCTCCCAGGCGCAGACGGTGGGCGCGGTGCGTGGCGGTGGCCCGGTCAGGTCCGGCCCTCCGGCACGTTCCGACACGACACCACGGCCGGGTGGCACGGCTAGCTCCGCCGGCCTGGTGAGGTGCGGTGGTGCGGTCCGGCCCGCCGGCCGGGTGGGGTGTGGTGGGCGATCTCCGCCCCCCGGTCGGCGATCTCTGCCTCCCGGTGGGAGGTCGGGACCTCCCCGGGTGCCGCCGGCCGAGACCAACAGGCCGCCGCGGGTGTAGGCCGTGGGGGCATGGTGCACCCGCATGCCTGGCTGCGAATCGACCCGGACCATGGCCGGTAGGAGGACGTGCACGTCGTCGGTGAAGCCGGCGGCATGTTCGACACCGTGCAGGTAGGCCGCCGACGGGCCGGCGATCAGTGTGCCGGGCGGCATGCGGAGCAGGACAGCTCGGCAGGCCAACCCGTGGTCGCGATCGAGCCGGGCATCGGCA
Source organism: Micromonospora sp. DSM 45708 (assembly GCF_039566955.1). Classification (NCBI taxonomy): domain Bacteria; kingdom Bacillati; phylum Actinomycetota; class Actinomycetes; order Micromonosporales; family Micromonosporaceae; genus Micromonospora; species Micromonospora schwarzwaldensis. Next base: position 7,013,524 of record NZ_CP154796.1, read on the forward strand.
TAGACGTCCTGCCGGAGTCGGACCCAGGACGCGCCTCGAAGATGGTGGCGGGACAGCAGCCCGTTCCGGACCGCGTCCGAGCCTCGGAAAACCTGCCAGACCAACTGCGGCGGTCGATGCGGATGAGGTGGCATATGACCAGCGTGACGACCGGCCGGCGCGGTTCAACACCCCTGTGGACAGTCGCAGCCGGCCGTACCCGCCGTGCCTGTGGACAACTCCCCGCTCTGCCCGTAGGTGTGCTATGCCGACGCGCCCATTGCCGCCTCATCGTCGCCGAGCCACCTCGCCGAGGTTGCAACGGGGATGATCGGCTCCGCTTCGCCGAGGTGGCGGTACCCGTACGCGTGCGATGGCACCACTTCGGCGAACTGGCGCCGGGTGTCCGGCGGTGAGCAGGGAGGGCGACGGGTCGGTCACGAGAGCGCGGCGGCGACCGCCTCGGCGGCGGCGGTGACCTGGGCGCCGACCTCGGTCACGTCGAGCGGGGTCAGCGAGACGACGCCGACGCTGCCCTCCAACCCGGGCACACCGAGCACCGGCGCCGCCACCCCGTACGCCCCGGACTGGAGCTCGCCGCTGGTGCTCACCGGGCCGGCCTCGCCGGCCCGCCCGGCCAGCACCGCCCGCCCGGCCGCGCCCCGCTCCAGCGGATGCCGGGAGCCGGTCCGGTACGCCACGTGGAACGCCGTCCAGCTCGGCTCGACCACGGCCAGCGCGACCCCCTCGCCGCCCTCCACCACGGTCAGGTGGGCGGTCGCCCCGGTCCGCTCGGCGAGCCCGCGCAGCGCCGGCAGCGCGCCCTCGGCGAGCAGCGGCTGCGCGCGGCGGGCCAGGTGCAGCACGCCCACGCCGAGCCGGAGCCGGCCCTCGCCGTCGCGCCGCAGCATGCCGTGCCCGGTCAACGCGCCGACCAGCCGGTAGACGGCCGCCCGGCCGATGCCGAGCCGGTGCGCGGCCTCGGTCACGGTCAGCCCGCCCGGCGCGTCCGCGACGAGGTGCAGCAGGCGCAGACCCCGGTCCAGGGTCTGCGCGGTCTCTCCCGGGCGTGCCGCCGTGTCCACAGCACGCAGCGTACGACCCGGCTCGGGCCAACCCGGAAATGTGCGGAGGGCTACCCTTGTGAGGTGACGCTACGCCTGTATGACACCGCCACCCGATCGGTGCGGGACTTCGTCCCGCGGGAAGCCGGCAAGGTGGGGGTCTACCTGTGTGGTCTCACGCTCCAGGCCCCCCCGCACATCGGCCACCTTCGTTCCGGCGTCAACTACGACGTGCTGCGTCGCTGGCTGGTCGGCAACGGGTTCGAGGTCACCTTCATCCGCAACCTGACCGACATCGACGACAAGGTGCTGGCGAAGGCCATCGAGCAGGGCCGGCCGTTCTGGTCGATCGCGTACGCCAACGAGCAGATCCTGACCGCCTCCTACCGGGCGTTGAACGTGCTCCCGCCGACCTACGAGCCGCGGGCCACCGGTCACATCCCGGAGATGCACGAGTTGATCGCCCGCCTGATCGAGACCGGGCACGCCTACCCGGCCACCGACGGCTCCGGCGACGTCTACTTCGACGTGGCGTCCTGGCCGGCGTACGGCTCGCTGTCCGGGCAGTCCCCGGCCGACATGCAGCCCGCCGGCGACGCCCCCGACCGGGGCAAGCGCGACCCGCGTGACTTCGCGCTCTGGAAGGGCGTCAAGCCGGGCGAACCGGGCGACGCCGCCTGGTCCTCGCCGTGGGGTCGCGGCCGGCCCGGCTGGCACATCGAGTGCTCGGCGATGTGCTGGCGCTACCTGGGCGCCGAGTTCGACATCCACGGCGGCGGGCTCGACCTGACGTTCCCGCACCACGAGAACGAGATCGCCCAGTCGCAGGCCGCCGACCTGCCGTTCGCCCGCTACTGGGTGCACCACGGCCTGCTCGGCATCGGCGGCACCAAGATGGGCAAGTCGCTCGGCAACACGCTCGACCTCGACTACGTGGCCTCGCTCGGGGTGCGCCCGGTGGAGCTGCGCTACTACTACGCCGCCGCGCACTACCGCTCCCGCATCGACTACTCCGAGGACGCGCTGCGCGAGGCCGCTGTCGCGTACCGGAGGGTCGAGGGCTTCGTGCAGCGGGCGGCCGAGCGGGTCGGCGTGGGCCGACCCGGGGAACTGCCGGCCGGGTTCGTGGCGGCGATGGACGACGACCTCAACACCTCGGCAGCGCTCGCCGTGCTGCACGAGGTCGTCCGGGACGGCAACACGGCGCTGAGCGGCGGCGACGATGTGACCGTCCGCACGACGCTCGCCGCGGCGCGGGCGATGCTGGATATCCTCGGCGTCGACCCCCTGGATCCGGCCTGGACCGGTGGCGACCGCACGGACGACCTGCGCGGCGTGGTGGACTCGCTGGTCGCGCTGGCCCTGGAACAGCGCGCCCAGGCCCGGGGCCGCAAGGACTGGGCCGCCGCCGACGCCGTACGCGACCAGCTCAAGCAGGCCGGCGTGGTCGTCGAGGATACCCCCCAGGGCCCGCGTTGGACTATTGGAGAGCAGGACTGATGGCCGGCAACTCGCAGCGCCGTGGCCGGCGACTGACGCCGAAGGCGGGCGCCCCCAAGGGCACCGGTGGCAAGAACAAGGACTCCCTCGCCGGCCGGGGTCGCACCCTGCCGGCCGACGAGCGCCCCTGGCACAAGGCCTACTCGGGCACCGAGAAGCTGCCCCAGCGCACCGCCTGGAAGCAGGACAAGGAGCGCCGCGCCGCCGCCGAGGAGGGCCGGGCGCCCAAGATCGGCCAGCC